>DYHU01000279.1 GCA_020724025.1 Syntrophorhabdus sp.
AGTGGGCGCTTAGCTTTTCGTAGGGGTGGGTGTTCGAGAGCATCTCCCAGTCGCCGGGAATTGGCTCCTCGACTAAAACCTTGATATCCTCCTTTTTATGGTTTCTTAAACTCACCTTCACCGGAAGTGTCCAGTCAGGTATCCTCTCCGTCCTTCTCTTTTTCGTCGTCAGCGGAATCCTCCTGTTCACTGTAAACGAAAAAAAAGACTGGGGGAAAACCGACTCCGGTCCTTTAAAATGATGGGTTCGGAGTCGAAAACAGGTTGTTTGGAAATTTAGATAAAAGCTGCGGAATTGAAAGTCATTCTTCGCGAAGTTTTTTGGCCTCAGCCCATTCCCTTTCCAAGCTGTAACTTCTGATTTTATCCTGAAGCTGAAGGAAATCTATTTGAGGGGAGGAAATTCTCAACATATTTGCAACATCCATTAAATGCTTTTGTGATTTGCCTTCTTTGTAATATTCCAGTTTTCTCAAAATGACATACTCTGGAGGCGCTACCCAGATGGGTTCCCCTTCCACAATAAATTCTTTTCGATTTAACATTCCCCAGTGATGCAATTCATCCTGTCCCATGAGGTAGCAATCAGCCTTAAACCCTGTTTCAGAATGGATGATATTAAAATGGCCCCGAGAAGCGCGTTTTATCTCAAGATTGATGTTTTCTTCAGGTGGACAGTAAAATTCTTTTGGAGAAAAACTTCCTACCATCTTCTCGATATCTTCTGTTTTCAGTTCGATGACCAAGTCAATATCATGGGTTAAACGGGGCTCGCCATAGACAATTGCAGCTACGGCTCCGGTGACCATATATCGGATTCCCAACTTGTTCAGACGGTTGATAAATATATGGAAGAGGTTAGGTTCTCCCATAGAGGAAAAACTCCCGGACCTTTTCCTGAAGTTCTTTTTCGGTCCAATCCGGATGGGCATGCCGCAAAGCGGCTGTTTTTAACTGTCGCGCAGAGAAATAAAGCTGAAGGGCTATCTTGAGCTTCTGCTCTGGCGTCATGGACTGGTAGATTTTCTCTTGGAGGGGGTGCATATTTTATCTCTCAGGTTTATAAAACATATCTCACAACGACCTCTAATTGTCAAATGAAAAGTAGACGGGCTTCGAAAGCAAAAAGATAATTTTCACAATATATTTTTTGATTGACTTTTTTAACTTTTTAATGATATTTTCCCGTCTAACAAAACCTACCTGAGTCCAAGTTAATCTAACAACCTAACCTCTAACCTTTTGGAGATTGTTATGGGAGAAAAATTCCAGAAGGTGCCAAATTGAAGCCTCCAAGGGGATTGGTATGTCCCTTTGGGGCTTTTTTATTTTCATATTCCATTAAAACAGAAAGGAGGTTAATGAAATGAAGAAGCGAGTTTTTTTAGGATGGTTGATTACTGCTGTCTTCCTAGCCTTTCCATTCAACGCCGTCGCAGGCCCGAGAGAGGACGCGCAAGCCGTGTTCGACAAGTTTCTGAACTTGTTCACGGCCGCCAATGCGAAAGAAGTCACTAGCCTGTTCACGCCGGACGCGTTGTTCTGAGGCACCACGATGCCGAATCTGGCCACGACACCAGAGGCGATTCACCAGTACTTCGTGACAGTCTTCGGCACACCGCCTCGGGCGCCCGGAGTCGTCAAGGCAACATCTTTGGGGACTTCTGCCCTGGTGTTGTCCGACAGTGTCGTGCTTGTCTCCGGGATGTGGCAGATCGAGTGGGTGAAAGATGGCAAGCCTAACCTCATGCCGCTGCGGGTCAGTTTGGTGGTGACCAAGCGCGGTGACCAATGGCTCATTGCCCAGTTCCATAATTCGCCGTGGCCCAAGCCGCGCTAATGTCGAGCGCAATCCTCGAGGCCGGCGCGCAGCAGTAATTCCGTCCGCGCGCCGGCACACTGCTGCCGATGTCGGGCACTGTGTCAGTGTCGACGTACCCTACTGAAGTTTTTAACCTGGTTCCCAAACAATCTAAGAACTTTCAATATACTTTTCATATATGGAATCGGAATTCATCATTTCATTCAATAATCATCAATCTCCAAAGTAGCCCTCGGGTGAACATTAGGTGAAACCAGCAGGCAAACTTTTCATCTTTTTTTCTGAATCTCACACTTCCCAAAACCCCCAAAAGAGTGTACATTAATTTCACAGACTGATAAGATAAGGTTCTGCGTGTTATGTGACGCCGTTAGATCTATACAGTAATTCTATGTCGCGTGGGAAAGGAGAATATCAAAATATGATCAGTCGGATATGGCATGGGTGGACAACTCGTGGCAATGCAGATAAGTATGAGGCCATGCTTAAGGAGGAGATTTTCGTCGGAATCGAGAATCGGCACATTCGTGGGTTTAAGGGGATTCAGTTACTCCGGCGTGAATCAGGAGAAGAGATAGAATTCGTCACGATGATGTTGTTTGATTCGTTGGAGGCTGTCCGGGAGTTTGCAGGAGAGGATTACGAAATGGCAGTCGTTCCAGAAAAGGCGAGGGCAGTGCTCTCCCATTTCGACGAGCGATCGCAACACTATGAAATTAGAGTGGAGCGTGAAGCTCCCCATGTTTCCACACGGGGCATCTTCACAGCTTAGGCGAAACCCGCCGAAGCATATCCACCTTCGCTGACTTACTAACCAAACCTGCCTCCACCGAAATGCTTAGTGCGAGCTAATTTTTTGGTAGATGAAAGCGTCGTTGGATACCCTTTTCGCAATCATCCCCGTCCTTCCGGACAGGGCATTCTGCGAAGGCGGGTAAAGGATTTCATATCTAATACAGACACATTAAACAAATTGTCATTGCGAGGAGTGGAACGACGAAGCAATCCCCTGAAAAACGAGATTGCCACGCCCTTTGGGCTCGCAATGACATGTAAAAGGATTTAATGTGTTTGTATTAAAAAGGAGGAATCTATGAAAAAGATATCTCGGCGGCATTTGTTAAAAGCGGGAACGGCAGGTATCTCTACCCTTGCTCTAACAGGCCTCCTGCCTGCAACATTACAGCAACCAGCCGATGCCTATGAGTATACACCACCGCAAAACCTTCCCCACTCAAAAGAACGCGACGTGGCGAACGAGACCATCGCAAAGGCACCAGGACCGCAGGTACTTAAGCTCAGGGAAGGCGTGTATATTGCCACCGGGTATGCGCTTACCAATATGATTATGATCGAGACGAAGGAAGGACTTGTTATTGTCGATACGACGGAGACATTCACTGGTGCGCAACAGATGATGGCCGAATTTCGAAAGGCAACAGACAAGCCAATAAAGTACATCGTTTATACTCACAACCACGGGGACCACTTCCGGGGAACAAAGGCATGTTACGGGGAAGGAGTCAAGATCATCGCACACAGCCGGTTCATGGAGGAGGTAAAACTTCAGGAGGCAAGAGGGAAGAGTAGTTTTTTCCGGACTGGAGCCATGTTCGCGATAAACCAACCATGGAAGGAACGGAGTTCAATGGTTTTTGACTATCCCAAGCCATACAAGTCGCCGTTGAACTGGGAACTACTCAAGCCAGGGGATCTTATCTGGCCCACCGAAACCTTTGCGGATAAATATACTATCCGGTTGGGCGGTATCACTTTTGAACTCGTCCATGCGCCAGGGGAGACGCCTGATCAGATTATTGTTGGCATCCCCGAATACGGGGTCGTCTGTTGTGCAGACAACTTCTACGCAAGCTTCCCGAACCTGTATACGATCCGGGGTACCTCGAACAGGCCCGCTCTCGATTGGGCTGCGGCCCAGGACAAGGCCCTTGCCTTTGAACCGCACATCCTCCTCCCCGGACACGGGTTGCCGATTGAAGGCCGGGAGACGATTAAAACGGTGTTGACGAACTACCGGGACGCAATCCGGCACGTGCACGATCAAACCCTTAAGGCAATAGGCGAATTCTTGCCCCCGGAGGCGGCAATCAGAATGGCTGCGCTCCCACCGAATCTCGTCAGCCTTCCTTACCTGAAGGAGCGCTACGGCTACATCCCTTACTGTGTCAGGAGCATCTATGAGGCTTACGTGGGGTGGTTCGATGGCAATCCTGTCAATCTGTCGCCTCTGACACACAAAGAGCTCGGAGCGGAAATTCTTGCCATTGCAGGAGCGGCGGATAAAATCCTGGCCCATGCCGAGAAAGCTCAACAGGCTGGTCGCCATCAGGTAGCACTGGAACTATGTGAGATGGTTCTGGAAAACGATCCGGGGAATCGTGCAGCACGGCTCATGAAAAACACCTCCCTCCTTGGCCTCAGCAACCTCTCAGAGAACTTCCCCACAGCAAACTACTACAAAGTATTTGCAGGGATAGAGAGAATGAAGATTTAGGGGATAATTAAATGAGGTTACTTTTAAGTAAAGATAGGTAAGGCTGAAGAGATTCATATTGTCTATAAAATTGGGAAAGTCAGAATTTAACTATACAGGTATTGTCAAGTGTGATACTGACTTTCTTCCTGTAATCGAGTTTTGACAAATTCTCCCAAACGATGTAGATTTCTTTTGTAAATAAACAATGAGACGTTTTGACTTGCACAACGAGAAGAACCTTGCTCAGGCAGAACCCCAGGGAACTTTTTGTGATTCTAATAGCTTAGGTAACAATCGTGCATTTAATAATAGGCGGAATTATTTTATCGTAATATAATATTTCCGTCTAATATCTGTTAGC
>DYHU01000028.1 GCA_020724025.1 Syntrophorhabdus sp.
GGCGCGGATGACCTCCTTTTTTTCATTGATGATGAAGTCGAGTTTAAAAGCCAACTTGGATAATCGGCCGGCGTCTAAAATATCTTCGAAGAAGTGGTTCCCATCCAGTAAGTTCACCCTGCTGTTCCGGTGGCGCATCCAAGAAAAGTGGTGGTCTGCCACGGATCGGTAGGAGCAGACTCCGGGCATGATGATCTTATATCCTCCTCCATACCCTGCGATGGGATGGGGCATGCATTCTCCAACGCCAATGATCAGATCGGCGAAGGCGACACAACGATTGATCTCGACAAGTGTTCCGCGATGAGTTTTGCCGATGATGACATTGTCCGAGGCGTGGGGGTCATGGATAGAGAGACGATCCTGCAGGCGGGTGAAAGCCTCTTCCCCAACTTTGTTTCTTAACTGTTCCGGCGTTGGGTTGGGGTGGGTTCCCAGGGCACAGATCCCATGGATACGATTGTCCGGGATACCGGCCCGGTTGAGGCGATTGAGAATCTCAGGCAGGGCCAGATAGACGGGTGTGGGCCGCTGAAGATCATCGAAGAGCAGAACGGCTTCCATTCCAGGACGGGCCAGATCTTCAATCTTCGGAGATCCGATGGGATGATCAATCGCCCGCCGGATTTCCTGAATCGGGTCGTTTACTCCTGAGATGGGAGGTTTGTCCTGATCGGAAATGACATTCCATCCTTTCGGAAGGGAGAAGGTTCTCCTCTCTCCGTCGTAGTTGACAAATTGGCCCATTTAATCGCCTCCTTTAGGCTAAAATCGGATATCTGCTTATGTATAAATGATACAGTGATGTTGAACAGTTGTCAAACAAAAAAGTGTTGACAAATAAAAATAAACTGGGGTACAGTACTCCTCATGCGAAGGCTTTTAATTAAGAATCCTAAAACAATAAGAAGGAAGGTCTATGATTATCTTCGTAATAAGCTTCTAAGTGGAGAGATACCTCCTCATCAACATCTGATTGAGGCAAAGATCGCACAAGAGATCGGGACATCACGGACTCCTGTCAGAGAGGCGCTTCATAATCTGGAACATGAAGGACTGGTCGAATCGATTCCAAGGGTGGGTTATATTGTGAAGCCCATCAGTGAAGAGGAGGTTGAAGAGATCTGCGAGATCAGAGCTGTCATCGAAATGACGGCAGCCCGTTGGGCCATTGAGAAAGCCCATCAAAAGTTGATCGAAGACCTTGAAGAAAATATTCGTCTCTCCGAGAAGAAAATCTCGGATGGAGATCCAAGGGCTTTTGTCGAACTGGACGCACATTTTCATGAGATTATCGCAAAACATAGCCGAAGCCAGCGTCTGCTTGAATTGGCCCAAACTCTGAGGCGTCATATGTTACGATATAGAATCGAGAGCATTTATTCAGTTGACAATGTTTTAAGAGCCATTGAAGGGCACAGAGGAATCCTTGAGGCGATCAAGAAGGCGGACCCGGAAGAGGTGAATCGAGCGGTCCAATATCACCTTCAACAATCGAAAAAGGATATATTGAGATATGCCTTTAAAGAAGCTTTGGATAAGAAGAAATAAAGTTTACAAAATTCTTTATCCTATCGGACCTAAAGAGCGATGAAGGAGATCCGTTTTCACGGCCGCGGGGGACAGGGGGCAGTGCTTGCCTCTGTGATCCTGGTCAGGGCGTTCACGAAAGAGAAGAGATATTCGAGCGCCATTCCCTATTTTGGGTTTGAGAGAAGGGGGGCGCCGGTGACGGCATTTCTCAGATTCGATGATCATCCCATTCGTGAGAAGACACAGGTCTATACTCCTGATTGTGTGGTCGTGATGGACCCTACCTTGAAGCGGTCTTCTGAAATCTTCCAGGGATTGAAAGAAGGGGGAATTCTCATTCTGAGCACTCGGAAATCCAGGGAGGAGTTGGACATGCCGCCGGAAGTCGGGACATTAGGGTGTGTGGATGCGATTGGCATCTCCCTTGAGATTTTAGGTTCTCCCATCACGAACAGTTGTATGTTAGGGGCTTTTGTAGCTGTGACCGGCTGGTTGGAACTCGATTCGGTTTTGGAGAGTATCCGGGAGACATGGCCGGGTGAGATAGGGGAAAAGAACCTCAAAGCGGCAGAGACTGGTTATCGTAAAACGAAGGTGTTTCAGCTTCGTTGATCATCCTGCCAAAAACAAGAGAGGCGGGTGGAATTGAGGAGAGGGATGGAAAAAAGGCGTTATCTCTGCCCTGTTGGAACAGAACTCTATATCGTCAAGACCGGAGAATGGCGGGCCGAGAGGCCTGTGACCGATCGGAAGAAGTGTGTAAAGTGTGCGACCTGCTGGCTCTACTGTCCCACACAGTCGATACGGGATTTTAAGACGCATCTGGGAGCGGACCTCCAGTTTTGTAAAGGATGCGGAATCTGTGCTCAAGAATGTCCCCGCCATGCCATCGCCATGGCGCTGGAAGAAGAGGAGTGATGGATGGAAGAGATCATGGTGGTGGATGGGAATAAGGCAGCGGCTTTTGGCGCCGTCCTTTGCAGGCCGATGATGGTGGCCGCCTATCCGATTACTCCGCAAACCCCCCTGGTCGAATATCTCTCACAATTTATCGCAGATGGCGTCTTGGACGCAGACCTTGTGGAGGTGGAGGGCGAGCATTCTGCATTAAGCGTGCTCCAGGGAGCTTCCCTGGCAGGAGGAAGGGTCTTCACAGGAACCTCGGGTCAAGGGCTTGCTTTCATGTTTGAACCTTATATCCGGACAGCGCCGCTTCGGCTTCCCATTATCATGGTTATTGCTACCCGGGATGGAATCAGCCCCCAGTGCGTCTGGGGTGGACAGCAGGATGCCATTACGGTCCGGGACGGAGGCTGGATTCAGATCTATGTCGAAAATAATCAGGAGATCCTCGACACCGTGATCATGGCCTATAAGATAGGCGAGGATCCAGAGGTCCTGCTGCCTGTCAATGTCTGTTACGATGGTTTCTACCTCTCCCATCTGTCAGAGGCCGTGAAGATTCCAGATCAGACCCTGGTTGACCGCTTCCTTCCACCTTACCAACCAACCCATGTGAAACTCGATCCCGAAATCCCGATGGCTGTCGATCCCCTCACTCCAGGAATTCTCTTCACACAGTATCGTCAAGGACATCTCGAAGCTCAGGAGAAGGCAAAGACCGTGATTGAGCGAGTGGATGAAGAGTTCGGCCATCTCTTCGGGAGGTCCTATGGAGGCCTTGTTGAAAATTATCGGATGGAGGATGCCGAAGTAGCCCTGGTTGCCATGGGAAGCCCCTGTGGAACAGGAAAGGTGGCAATTGATCGGATCAGAGAGAGGGGAATCAAGGCCGGGTTGGTGAAAGTGCGTTCCCTCCGGCCCTTCCCGAAAGAGAGACTCCTCGATTCCCTAAAAGGGGTGAAGGCAATCGGAGTGATTGACAAGAATGTCTGTTTCGGCTGGGGAACAGGGGTCTTATATGTGGAGTTGAGTGCGGCCTTGCAAGGTCTCCGCATTCCCATCCTCGATTTCATCGGAGGGTTAGGGGGATCGGACATCACCTTTGACCATTTTGAATTTGCCCTGAGTCAAGTTCTCCGGGCAATGAGGGAGGAGCCTTCCCGAACCGTCCACTGGTTTGGTTTGGATTAAAAAGACCGATGACACAGAAACGATATGTCATTGTAGGGACCGGACCTGCAGGAATGAATGCCGCAGAGGGATTGAGATTGATGGATCCTGAGTCAGGGATCTTTCTCATCGGTCAGGAACCGACCTTGCCCTATTCGCCTACCATTCTTCCCTATTTTGTTTCGGGAAAGATTAAGGAGAAGAACCTTTTCCTGTCGGATGAAAGATATTTCAAAGATCGTCATATTGATTTGATCCGGGGAAAGAGCGTTGTTTCCGTTTCCCCTCGAGAAGGAAAAGTCTTCTTAGAGGATGGGTTGTCTGTTGCCTTTGATTCCCTCATTCTTGCCCAGGGAGGAAAGCCCTTCATCCCCTCGATTCCGGGATTAAGGGAATTGAACCCGATGGTTTTGAGAACCCTGGCCGATGCGAAGCGGGTGAGATCGAGAATCAAAAAAGGTTCAAAAGCCATCATCCTGGGCGCCGGACTGATCGGAATGCATACGGCTCAGTCTCTTGCAGAGGCAGGGCTATCGGTTCAGGTGGTGGAGTTAATGGATCAGATCCTCCCCGGCTACTTTGACCGGAGGGCGGCAGAGATGATACGGAAAGTTTACGAATCTCACCGGGTCAGGTTGATTCCCTCTGCGCAGATCGAATCCATAGCCTTTCGAAAAGGGACCTACATTGTCTCCATCGGCGGAACGAAGACCCTTGAAGCGCCTCTTCTGCTGGTTGCCACAGGGGTTGTTCCTAACATCGAATTTCTCAAGGAATCCGGCATCGAAATGGATAAGGGCATCCTGGTGGATAGGGCGATGAGAACCAATATCCCCAATATCTTTGCGGCAGGCGATGTGGTGCAGATGGAAGGCTACTGGGGAGAGGGCAGGGTGAACCAGCCCATTCTCATCCATGCGGTTGATCAGGGAAGAATGGCGGCAGCCGGCGCCCTCGGGGAGAAGATCTCTCATGGCGGAAATATCTCGACGAACCTCTTCCGTTTCTTCGGTCACCTCGGCCTTTCCATCGGTCTCGTCTCGCCAAATGGAGAAGACCGGTTTGAAGTGCATCGTTCCTTCCATCCATCCAAGAAGTATTATCTCAAATGGGTCTTCGAGAGGGATATCCTGACAGGCGTTATGGCCATCAACTCCCCGCTTGATCCAGGGGTTCTTCTCCAGTTGATCCGGCGCCGCATCCCCCTGCATGGTGATAAGAGAGAGTTTTTGAGAAAACCTCTGGAGGCGGGAAGAAAACTGATGTGTCAACATTGGAGGTAATCCTGGTGGCAGTCTTTAAGCAATTGGCCATCTATCCTGAAAAATGTAATAACTGCCTCGATTGCGAAACGGCCTGCGCCCGCATCAAGACAGGGACCAAAGACCCGACCCGCTCCAGAATCCGGACGATTAAGGGCCTCAGAGAAGCTTACTATGGACCGGTCGTCTGCCTCCAATGCACTGAACCCGATTGTCTTAACATCTGTCCGTCCGGAGCCATTCATAAGAACCCAGAGACCGGAATCGTCTCCATTGATGAAGAACGGTGTGTCCGATGCCTCCTTTGCACGCTCGCCTGTCCTTACTCAGGCGTCTTATACTCGGCAAAAGATAAGAAGGTGATCAAATGCGATCTCTGTGAGGGAGAGCCGGAATGCGTGAAGGTCTGTGAGCCCGAAGCTCTCCGGTTTCTGGAACATGCGGAGACTTACAGGGAGTGGGCCTCCAAAGAAGACCTTTTCTCTCCCGGACTCTCTGCCTGCATGGGCTGCAATTCAGAGCTGATCATCCGCTTCTCCCTGCGGATACTGGGGAAGAATACGATTCTTGCCACACCGCCCGGGTGCATCCCAGGATTTGGGGCGGTGGGGTATTCCGATACGGCTGGGGCGAGAGTGCCCATCTTCCATCCCCTCCTGAGCAATACGGCAGCAATGCTGGCAGGGATTAAGCGATACTACCAGAGGATGGGCCGGGAGATAAACGTCGTTGCCTTTGCCGGGGATGGGGGGACGGCGGATGTGGGTTTCCAATCCCTATCGGGCGCCGTAGAGAGAGGGGAGAATATCCTCTATATCTGCGTGGACAACGAAGGCTATATGAACACCGGCATCCAGCGAAGCGGAACGACCCCATATGGGGCGTGGACGACAACGACTCCGGTGGGAAAGACGAGCAAGGGGAAGACACGGGAGAGCAAGAACCTGCCCATGATCATGGTGATGCACGGCGCTCCCTATGTCGCCACAGCCAGCGCCGCCTTTCTCGAAGATTATGGCCGGAAATTGAAAAAGGCGATGAAGGTTAAGGGTGGGGTGGCTTATATCCATCTCTTCTCACCCTGTCCGACCGGGTGGCGATTCCCGCCTGAAAAGACCATAGAGGTGAGCCGGTTGGCTGTCGAGACGAACTTCTTTCCTCTCTGGGAATATGAGAGGGAAACATTCCGGTTTACCCATCCGGTTAAACATTCCAAACCCGTTGAAGAATATCTTCGGGGAATCGGGAAGTATAACCACCTGAGCAAGAAACAGGTGGGGGAGATAAAGAGGATCTCAGAAAAGCGATATGAGATGCTGAAAACCCTGATGCAAAAATAGATAACGGAACAATCCTGCTCCATGAGTGAAACGGAGCGGAATTTAAAAAAGGAGGGAGAGAGATGATGGAGAAGAAAAGGGTTCTTGGGGTTATGGGGTTATTGGTTCTGGCTTTTTTCTTGTTTGTATTGGGGTCGGGTTCCCAGCCTTCTCTCGCAGCGGAGAAGTCAATCACCTTGAAAGCGGTGAGCGCTTTCCCTCAGAACAACCGAATGAACGATGGATTCTGGATATTCCAGAAAAAGGTAAAAGAGAAATCGAAAGGAGGACTGGAGATCGCCTGGGGCGGCGGGCCTGAAGCGATTCCAACCTTCCAACTGGTGGAGGCGATCCGGAACGGCGTGATTGATCTTGCGTGGACCGCACATACCTTTAATGTCTCACAGCTCCCTGTAGTGGAGGGAGCCAAGCTATCAAAGTTCACGCCCTGGGATGAAAGGAAGAAGGGAATCCACGACTTTTACCAGAGCGCCTATCAGAAGAGGCTCAATGCCTTTTATCTCGGCAGAGGGACACCCGGGCTCACCTACAATCTCTATACGACCGTCCCTGTTAAGGGTATGGGTGATTTCAAAGGCATGACCATCCGGGTGACGCCGGCCTATAAAGCCTTTGTGGAGGCTCTCGGCGCCGCTCCTGTGACCACAGATCCAGGAGAAGTCTTCGGCGCGCTTCAAAGGAAGATGGTCCAGGGTTATGGCTGGCCCTCGTTAGGCATTTCGGACTTTGGCTGGGATGAAGTCACCAAGTTCGTCATTGAACCAGCCTTCTATCAGGTGGATGTGATGGCTCTTGTCCACATCCAGGCCTGGAACAAGTTACCAAAGGACTTGCAAGAAGCTTTGAACACTTCCATCCAGGAGATGGAGCGGGAGGCTTCTGAACATTTTGTAAAACTGATCAGCCAGGACCGTGAGAAGATCAAGAAGAAAGGTGTGCAGGAGGTCAGGCTCTCCGGAGAAGAGGCCGAAAGATATTTACAGACCGCTTATGAAGCTTCCTGGAAAGAGGTGTTGAAAAAAGACGCTTCGTTAGGGGCTCAACTACGGGATCTTTTAAGCAAATAGTTCCGCTAACGTGCTGTGTCAAAAGTCCCTTTATTTTGATTGTCATTCCGGACTTGATCCGGAATCCAGTATTTCTGAACTGGATTCCCACTTTCGCGGGAATGACAGTTTCGAAACAAATGTAAAGAAGTGTTAGACGTAGCACATTAACTTTGTAGAAGGGCGATCCCAAGGGGTCGCCCGATCTCTGTTTAATGCAGTGACGATGATGGAAGAGAAGGGTCAACTGGATCGTTACCTGGGCATCATCCATCGGGTGATGGCCACCCTGGCGGCGACAATGGTCATCTTAATGATGTTGGCCATTTCCTACTCCGTCATCATGAGATACCTCTTCAACCAACCCATTGCTTGGATTGTTGAAATCAGCAGCTACCTGATGCTCTATATCACCTTTCTTGGAACAGCATGGTTGCTCAGCCGTGATGGCCATGTGGAGATCGATCTCTTCACCACCCATTTAAGTCCAAAGAGGAAGGCGGTGTTCAAATCCCTCACGTCCATCGGTGGAGCCTCGGTCGGTTTTATTCTCACCTGGAAAGGGGCCCTTGTGACGATTGATTATTTCAGGAGGGGCGTCACGACCATGGGCATCTTAAATACCCCCCAGTTTCTGCTCATGGCCATCATCCCGATCGGCGGATTTCTTTTAATGGTGGAGTTTATTCTTCGAATCGTTCGTTTTGGCAGGATGGGGTTCAAAAAGAATGATGGTTTGACACAGGGGAGTTAGAAAGAACCATGGAGTGGTGGTCTATCCTTCTGCTATTATTCGGCAGCCTGCTCCTCCTGATGTTTATGGGGCTTCCGGTCGCCTTTTCCTTTCTCTTTGTCACCTCAGGAGCTGTTTACCTGCTCATGGGCGGAGCCAACGGCCTGACCCAGTTGACCGTCAGCATCTTTGACTCCCTGACCAAGTTCAACCTGACAGCCATCCCGTTTTTTATCCTGATGGGCGAGGTGTTGTATCATTCGGGTTTGGTTTCAAAAGCCCTTGACGTATTTTCAAAATGGGTCGGTTCGATTCCGGGGCGTTTAAGCGTGGTCACCTTTCTGATCGGAGGCCTCTTCGGCGCTCTGAGCGGAGCCACTGTGGCGAGCACGGCTGTCCTCGCTTCACTCATGGTTCCGGAGATGATGCGTCGCCGTTACGACAAGGAGATGATCCTCGGTCCCATCATGGCATCCGGAGCGCTGGATATGATCATCCCTCCCAGCGCCCTGACCGTCCTTTTGGGGACGATCGCTGAAGTTTCCATAGGGCGGTTGCTCGTCAATGCCATTGTCCCCGGGTATCTCTTGTTAGCGATCTATGTCGGTTTTGTTATGATCCGATGCCGGCTCAATCCCTCTTTGGCTCCCAAATATGAAATAGGAGGCGTAAGCTGGAAAGAGAAGGTCTTGTCGGGTCTCCGTGATCTTTTCCCCCTGGGGATTGTTATTTTTGTCGCCCTGGGGCTGATGATGCTTGGTGTGGCAACTCCTACCGAGGCCGCCGCGCTGGCCAGCCTGATGGCCTTCATCCTGGCAGCGGTTTACCGGAGTTTAACGGTTGAAGTGATGAAAAAGGCGATCCTCGGCTCCCTTCAGGTGACGGTGATGATCCTCACCATCATTGCCGCTTCAGCGGCCTTCAGTCAGGTTTTAGCCTTTTCCGGAGCCAGCCGCGGAATGCTTCAACTGGTGCTGGGATTGGCTGTCCATCCTCTCTGGGTTCTGATCATCATGCTCGCCATCGTCGTCCTTCTGGGATGCTTTATCGAACAGGTTTCGATCATGATGATCACGCTTCCCATCTTTATGCCCATCGTGAAATCCCTGGGCATGGATCCGGTATGGGTCTGTATTTTGATCCTTCTCTGCCTTTCGATCGGGCAATTGAGTCCGCCTTTTGGATTGGCTCTCTTCGTCATGAGAGCGACCTCTCCGCCTGAAATTACCATGAAAGATATCTACCGGGCAGCCTGGCCTTACTGCCTGCTTGATTTTTTCGGAGTAGCGTTGATCATTGCCTTTCCATCGCTTGCAACCTGGTTCAAGGGAACTTAGAAACCTAAGTGATAGGAATTTTGGATTGGTGTCTTTAGTGAAAAGATTTTGGACTTTTTTCGATCAATTGGTAGACATCATGGCAGGCTTGGCCGGGGTGATACTCATCTTCATCACGGCCGCGGTTTGTTACACCATTGGCATGAGATACCTGTTTACAAAGACAACGATATGGATTATGCCAATCACCGAATATGCTCTGTTGTGGATCGTTTTCCTTGCCACGGCATGGCTTTTGCGAGACGGAGGGCATGTCATTACTGAAATCCTGTATGCTCACCTCGATATGAAAACCAAGCGTACTCTCGATTGTATCATGTTTGTCATCGGCGGGCTTGCTTGCAGCATCATGGTCCTTCTGGGAAGTCACCATATGTATGAGTGTATCGTAAACCGGGTAACGGATGTAAGAGCCATCACTGTTCCGAAATCGGCTATTTTCAGCATTGTCCCTATCGGCAGTCTCTTTCTTACCATCCAGTTCTTCAGGATGGCGTGGGGGAGGTTTATCGATATTAAAATAAGAAGGTAGTGTTTCTTGACGGAAACATCACCCGCGAACCATGGAAATTTGCAAGTATTATCCTCCCCCTTGATGGGGGAGGATTGAGGTGGGGGTGAATAGGGTGTCCTTCCCCCTCACCCCCACCCTCTCCCACCAGCCCGTCCCGCAGAGCGGAGCGAGGCCGGGGGGAGAGGGAGATAATAGGGTTATTTTCAAGGTAATTTATGGAATGGTGGTTGAGCCTTTCTCTGTTTTTTATCGGCATGATCTTACTCTTGCTCACAGGGCTGCCCATTGCTTTTGCCTTCCTCGTTGTCAATATGGTTGCGGCCTATTTCTTTCTGGGAGGAATACCGGGTCTGATCGGTGTTGTGACGGGGGTTTTTACATCCATTACGACCTTTACTCTGCTCCCTGTGCCCTTCTTCATCCTGATGGGCGCACTGATATTTCACACAGGGCTCGGACTGAATGCGGTCAATGTCCTTGATAAATGGCTTGGCAAGGTTCAGGGCAGGCTCTCTATCCTGGCGATTATTATGGGAGTGATCATTGGCGCCCTTTCCGGCTCCACGATTGCGACATGCGCCCTCCTGGGCACCATCCTGCTTCCTGAGATGTTGAAAAGAGGCTACAGCAAAAGGATGAGCCTTGGTCCGCTGATGGGAGTGGGTACGGTTGATGCGCTTATTCCACCCAATGCGCTTACGGTCGTATTCGCAAGTCTTGCAAAGATTGATGTGGGACAACTTCTTATCGCGGGAATACTGCCGGGCATCATCATGTCCGCACTTTACATCGTCTACGTCGTCGTGTGGTGTCACTTCAAACCCGAAGAAGCGCCGGTATACGATGTGCCTCCTGTCTCTTTAAAAGAGAAGACGATGGCTACCGTAAAATACCTGCTGCCTCTCGGACTGATCGTCTTTATGGTCATCGGTTTCATCTTTCTGGGCGTGGCCACTCCCACGGAGGCGGCTGCGACAGGGACATTGGCGTCCTTTATCTTAGCCCTTGTTTACAGGCGTTTAAATTGGGGAATCCTTAAAAAGTCCGTGCACGATACCATTAAAGTGACGGTCATGATATTCATGATTATTATCGTCTCAAACACATACGGCGAAATATTAGCCTTTACCGGCTCTGCGGCAGGAATGACCAATTTTATTATCAACCTCGCCATTCCACCGATCGTGATCGTCATCGCCATGGTGATTGCCGTCCTCATCCTCGGCTGTTTCATGGAAACCGTTGCCATTATGATGATCACATTGCCTATCTTTATGCCTGTCATCAATGCCTTCGGGTATAATCCTATCTGGTATGGGATCGTCATGCTGATCGCCCTGGAGACCGGTTTGATTACCCCGCCCTTTGGCGTGACCCTCTTTGTGATGAAAGGTGTGGCTCCTCCCCAGATCACCATGTCTGATATCTGGCGGGCGACCACTCCTTTTGTGATCATTGGGATGCTGTGCATTGCCCTTTTGTTAGTCATGCCATTTTTAGTCACCGTCATCCCAAGCCTTATGGGAATGAGGTAGAATGAACAATGAACGATGAACAATGAACGATGAACGAGTAGCTAATGCAATAAAAACTTGAAAAGGAGGGTAAAACAATGAAGAAGAGGTTCGCTTTTGCGTTTTTTGTGGTGTTTTTCGTATTCACTATGTGGGTTGCTCCGCATGGGCCTGCTCAAGCTCAAACCTTTACCCTGAAGACAGTTGCCGGATGGCCCAAAACAGCCAGCGAATACAAAGCGTTGACAACCTTTACAGAGCTGGTTGAAGAGATGATCGCCAAAAAATATCCAGGGGAATTGAAGATACAGTTTATTGGAGGACCGGAGGCTGTTAAAACACCCGATCAGGTCCCGGCTTTGCAACGCGGCATGGTTGATATGGTATTCAGCACGACCGCCTACTACCTATCGGTCTTAACTGAAGTGGATGCCATCAAATTGTCCGACTTAACGCCGTCTGAGGAAAGAACAAGCGGCGCCTGGGCTTATATAAATGACATCCACGAAAAAAAGATCGGGGCCCATTATCTCGCAAGACTCGGCCTTGGCACCAAATTCCATCTCTACCTAAAAAAACCAATCAAGACCGCTGACCTCAAAGGGCTTAACATTCGTGTTTCCCCTATGTACCTTCAAATGATAAAAGGGCTTGGCGGAAACCCTGTTGTGATTCCACCCACGGAAGTCTATATTGCCCTTGAAAGGAATGTGGTTGACGGTTATGGCTGGCCGGCCGTCGGGATTCGTGACTGGGGATGGCAGAAGCAGACACAGTATGTTTTAGATCCGGGTTTTTACCAGGTGCCGAATCCGCTTCTCGTCAATTTGAAGACATGGAATCAGCTCCCCCAGAAGCTGAAAGACGTGTTAAATGAGGCAGCCATAGAGGCTGAGAAAAGGGTCGTTGCAAGTTTTAGCGACCTTGAAAAGCAGGAACGCCCTTTGCTTCTCAAGGAAGGGATCCAGGTAATTGAACTGCCTCCTGCAGAAAAGGAAAAATTCCTAAAGGTAGCTTATGAGTCGGCCTGGAAGGATGTGCTGGAAAAGTGTCCCGAGACAGGACCGAAGCTGAAGGAATTGCTTACCAAGAAGAAATAAAGCGTCGTGAGGTATAAAAAACATCTTTATCGGATTTATTTCTGGTTGGGCTAATCATGCCCCTCCGTGCAACCTGGGCGGGACCGTTCTGTCGTAAGCCCTCAGTTACAGGGGGTCACAAAATTCCTGACAAAAATTTAATTACACCTGATAGGCGGGACATTTCTGTCCCGCTTTTTTCTTCTCAATTTGCATGTTTTTTGTTATAGTTGTTCTGATTCAAGACAGAGAGGGGATGAGAATCATGAGAAGGATTTTCGTTTTACTATTCTGCCTGTTTTTAATCGGGTGGGAAGTGGATGCCGCCGCCAAGAAAGACTTAGAAATTCAGGGCAAAAGGCTGGTTTCTCAAAAACCTCCATTCACTCTGATATTGCCCTCGGAATTCCGTCTGATCCATTCCTTCTCTCATGACAACCCGGCGGAGAGTTCATCGACACGGGTCTATTTGTATATTAAAGATAGGGAGAAAATGGCGGAGGAAATGTTCATCGTCCAGATCTCGGATAAGACGAATCCCCAGGCCCTGCCCATGACCGCTCTATCTCTCAAACCCTACACAGAGAAGAGGATGTATTCGAAGGGCAAGATCAAAAAGGGAGACCTGGAGATAGAGCATCTGACCCAATTGATGGCATGGAACCCCGATGCCAAATCCCTCCAGCCCATCGTCAAAAAAGGAATTTCGATCCCAAACCACTGGGCCCTTCAGGGACAGTTCCAGTTCATCTATCTGGGAGAGCATGGCGTATTTGTCCGGTATTCAAAAGATGTCAACTCCTTTGGGGTGAAGGTCTCAGGAGAGGGAAAGGATTGGGACAGAGACGGACTTTCCGGAAATGAAAAGAAGGTTTATGAGGCCTTTCAAAAAAACTTTATGGAGATGGTGAATTCCATTACAATCAAAAGCCCCTGATCTCAAAATGACATAAAGAGTTCGATGAATTGGTTAATATTTTACCAGCCGCAGCTCTGACCTTTCTTCCCCATTGCTTCCCGCTTTAAAAAGATATTAAAACAGTTTAAATTTCATAAGGTTAAAGTTAAACAGGTAGAAATTATCTGTGCCAGGTTATGGCACTTATTTTGCATCCCCACCCCTTATGCCCGAGACATTCCTTGGAGACCTTTCCCAGATAAATCTTTTCGATATCCTCAAACCCTTATTGACTGAGAAAAAAACAGGAAGAGTTTACATCAAAGGGAAAGAGGATGGTGAAATCTTCGTGGAGAGGGGGGATATCATCCATGCGAGAACCCATCATTTTACCGGAGAGAATGGGTTTTTTACGATTATGGGCCTGAAGGCGGGAAGGATCACCTTTGAGCCGGAACTCTTTCCAAAAGAAAAAACCATCCCCATCACGACTGAACAACTCCTGCTGAACTGGTCCTCCCGAAAACAGGAATTTGAAAAGATGAAAGAGGTGATCCCATCCGCCAATAGCATTTTCCGCCTCTCCCTCCAGAAGGACGGAAAAGAGAAGAATATCAGCGCGGATCAATGGAATGTGGTGGTTCTTTCCAACGGGACAAAAACGCTCTCGGAAATTGCCAAATCCCTTGAATGGGACGAGTATAAAACCTTGAAGACGGTTTATCAGCTCTTTCAGATGGGATTGCTGGAAAGAGCGGAAGATCGGATTTCGGTGAAGAAAAAGTCGGTGAGGGAAGACTTTTTCACTATTCTCGATATGGAATTGAAAAAGGCAATGGGACCGGTCGCTCCTTTTATTATCGACGATAAGCTCGTTGAGTTTGGAGAGAGCAAGGAATCTTTTCCTCAGGAACGGGCATTGCCTTTTGTGGAGGCATTGAGCGAGGAGATTCCCAATCGTTCAAAGCGGAATGAATTTTTGAAGATGTCAATGAAACTTCTCTCTTTCTGAGAAAGAATATCGGGCAAGAGGGTGGACGACTCTCGCCCCTTAAAAGGAGGTCTTTATGGCGGAAAAAAAGAAAGTCAGATTTGGCCTGCTGCCGAAACTGGTGCTCGGAGTTTTTATCCCGATTCTGGTTGCCTTTGCCATCATCGGGAGTTTGGTCTTCTATAGCTGGGATCTGGGGGAATACCGGTTTACCAGCATCAAAGACATCGGATCGGAAAGTTTAAAGGAACTGAGCGTCACCTCCACGAAGGAATCGAAGTCCTCTCTGGACAGAATGGGAGAGAAAATCATCCGGGAGAAGGCCATCGATGTGGCCGCCCAGATGGAGATCTTTATCAAATCCCGTCCTCCCAAAATGAAGAGGGAAGAGGTATTGAAAGATCCCTGGTTGAAAGAGATTGCTGTCCAGAAGGTGGGAGAGACGGGCTATACGGCTGTCCATGATACGAATGCAATCAACCACTTTCATGTCAATCCCCAGATCGTCGGGACGGACTTGCATCAACTTTCCGGCAGGTTCCCTGCCTTCTGGAAGATTCTGGATGCGAGCCTGAAAGGCCCTGCCTCCGGTTATTATGACTGGAAGGACGCGGATGGGAAGATCCGGCCAAAATATATGTATCTTGCGCCGGTCAAAGGGACGGACCTCATCGTGGCGGCGACCACTTACATCGACGAATTTTCAAAACCTTCAAAAGCGATTGAAGCTAAGATGAAAGACATCGAGAGAAGATATTTGGAGGAGTATGAGGGCAGGATGAAGATATTTTATGCCGTCATCCTCTGTGTTGTTCTCATTCTGCTGGTGAGGATCTTCTTCTACGCCCGTTCGGTGATCAAACCCATTCTCCACCTCGCAGAAGTGGCGGACAAGATCAGCATGGGAGAACTGGATACCCCGGTTGAGGTGAATGCGAAAGGAGAGGTGGCGGTTCTGGCCGAATCGATTGAGAGGATGCAGACGAGCGTCAAGGCCGCCATCGAGCGATTGCAAAAAAGGAAGGAAGGTAAATGATGATGATCTTCCCGAGGGGAGAGGTCGTCCATAAAAATTTATCGACCGCCTATACCGATCTTTCTGCATTGCTCGCCACCCTGAAATTGGAGGATTTCTGCGGAACCATCGAGATCGAGTTTCCCGAGGCGAGAGGGTTTCTCTTCATCGAATCCGGAGAGGTCGTCAACGGGGAGATCCGAACAGGAGGGAACTCCGGAAGGGTTGTCGGACAGGAGGCTGCCCGGACCCTTCTCAGCCTTTCAAAACAGAAGGAAGGGGTTCTCAGTATTTACCGGTTACTCCCCGAGCAGGTTGCCCTCATCGCCAAAAACCTCAACCAAGAGATACTCTTCAAAAGTCTCTCAACCCATTTTGTCCATCTCGATCAATTCCTCCTGAAATTGAAGGAGGAGAGGCATACCGGCTTTATCGAAGTGATGACCAAAGAACATCACCCCATGGGCGTCCTCTTCATTGAAGGAGGAGAACCGGTGGAGATGTTTGCCACCCCGAAGACAGGACCTTCGGTCTTCGGTCGCATGTCCATTCCCATCTTCATCCAAAACGCCACCCAACAGGGCGCCTTTTTTAATGTTTACGGAAAAAAGGGACACTCCCCTCAAGTTGAGGAGATCATGAAAGATAAGGGAGAGGATGTTCTACCGGACGGAGAAAGGGGAGAATCGACAGAAAGAGAAGAGGGCTTCAAGGAGATTCTCCTCCTCTTTCAGGAGTTTCTTTCCGGGGCGGAGAGATTGGTGGACAGCCTTTCTTCCGGAGGAACCTTCAAAAAGGCATTCAAGAAGGCACTGATCGAAAAGTCGGAGGAGTTTGATTTCCTGGATCCCTTTGCCGGTGAATTCGAATATGGGAATGGAACGATCCGGTTCACAGGGGAGACTGGAAAGGAAGATTTTGCGAAGGGTATCGTCGAATGTTTCCGTGTCGCCCTTTCCCATTTTGAGAAAGAATGGCCCAGGGAGAAGATGGTCTCCTTAAAATTAAAAGCCGGGATCGAGTCCTTTATAGAACATCACAGGGAAGCATTGAAGCGCTGGGAGGCAGAAGAAATATTTTCTATACTGCTCAAGTAATCCAAGCGCAATAAATAATTTAACCTGTAAAGGGCAAGGCTTAAGTCCCGCCATGGCGGGACTTTAAGCAACCCTAAAGGGTTGCCCTACAAAATATTTAATGCGTTTGTAATGAAACCTCATTTTATCAGACCGGGCAAAATGAGAGCAATTTTAGGGAAAGCCATTAATATGCCGGTATTAATCATGATGGCTACAAGGAATGGGAAAATACCTTTAAAAATAGTTTCCAAAGGCACCTCTGGCGCTATCCCTTTAATGACATAGACATTGACCCCAACAGGCGGAGTGATGACGCCCATCTCGCTGACCAAAACAATAATAACGCCAAACCAAATCGGATCAAATCCAAGGCGTACGACGACCGGAAAGATGACAGGGACAGTCAGGACGACCAGAGCCATGGCATCCATGAAGCAGCCGCCTATAAGATAAATAAAAACGATCACTCCCATGATGGCCATGGGAGGCAAGGGGAGTCCTCCAACCCAATCCGCCAAAATAAAAGGAATGGTAGAAACAGCCATGAAATGGCCAAATACGGTGGCGCCTGCAATGACACAGAGGACCATGCAAGAAGTTCGCAATCCATCCTTTGTGCACTCAATAAATACTCGCCAGCTCAACTGTCGCCTCACCAGGCCGATAGCCAGAGCGCCCGCTGCTCCAACCCCTCCTGCTTGAGTGGGGGTGAACCAGCCGAAGAACAGCCCTCCGATCACCAGGCCGAATAGAATGAGGGCTTCACCAATTCCTGTTAAAGCCCTTGCCTTCTCTTTGAAGTTGGTAGAAGCCCCAGCCGGAGCACAAGATGGGTCATACCAGCAAATTAACCCTACGGTTAAAATGAAAAGGAAAGTGAGGATGATCCCTGGGAGGATGCCTGCTACAAAGAGTTTGCCGATGGACTGCTCTGTAATAATCCCATAGACAAGAAAGATGGTGCTCGGGGGGATGAGAATCCCAAGCGTGCCGGCGCTGGCCACGCAACCCGTGGCAAGAGTGTCATTATATTTGTATCGTTTCATCTCTGGAAGGGCGATCTTGCCGATGGTGGCGGCTGTCGCCGATGTGGATCCACAGATGGCCGCAAAGAAGCCACAGGATACGACCGTGGCCATGGTCAGTCCTCCCCGCAGATTTCCGAGAACCGTATAAGCCGCATCATAAAGTCTTTTGCCGATTCCTGATGCAAAAGCAAACGAGCCCATGAGGATAAACATCGGGATCGCGCTCAAAGGGAAGTTGGAAAATTGTTCAAAGATATCCCGGGCCAAAAGTTTGAATCCCGCTTTAAAAGAGCCCAGGTATGAGAATCCGAGAAACCCGACAAAGGCCATGGCAAAGGCAACCGGCATTCGGAGGAGAAAGAGAAGGACGAGCAAAATGATGCCAATGATACCTACATTAACTGGATCCATTTTTTACTACCTCAGATAGGGATTTCAGGACCTCGACCAAGAAAGCCAAACAGACTGGAATGCAACAGAATGCAATGAGGTAGGCGAAAGGAAAGAAGGGAATGTGTGAGGTGGATCCGATCTCCCCGGCTTTTCGAAGGGAGTGACCATATAGGTAGCTCTGCCAGAGGAGCAAAACGAATATCATCAGTGACAGAAAAGAACTAAAACTGTTGATTGTTCCACGAATACGCTTTGGAAATCTCATGACAATAAATTCGACCCGGATGTGTCGGTTAAGAAGAAGGGTAAAGGCTATGGCAGGGGCGATGGCAACAATTTGAGCAAACCCAATGACTTCAGTTGCACCCGGGACAGGCCATAAAAAAAGCTTTGCCCCAACGACATCAATAAAATTGATCAGAAACATCAGGAGAATACCCGCGACCCCTAACCACTCGAGGTAGCTACTGGATGATCTTGTAAATTTATCCAATTGGTTTAACCCTTTCTTAAAATCCATTCCCATTTTCCCCCTCATCCACATTCCTCCCCCTTTGCAGGAGGAGGAATGTTACAAGAATAATATCATCACTTGGCACGAACCTCTGAAGGACCGGTGGATGATTTGACCCCCAACTCTTTTTGCTTCTTTGTCCAGTACTCTGTTCGCATCTTGGCATAATTAATCAATTCTCTGGTTTCCTTTTCGGGGTACCCTGCCGCGACCATCGATTTTACATATTTATCTAAAACCGGCTCAACCGCATCCTTCCATTTCTTGATCTCTTCACGTGGGAGCTCAATAAACTTTAATCCTTTTTCTATGCCTAACTGTTTTCCATCAATATCTATTTCGTTCCACATCGTTGCCAATTTTTCTTCGAAAGGATATTCATTGAAAACCTTCTGGATGGCTGGGGGGAGCTTATTCCAGGTATCTTTGTTCATCACCAGATAGAAGGTGTAGACTTGACCGATAGGCCAGCATTCCGTGACATACTTGGTGACCTCGGCCAATCGAAAGGCTCGAAGGGTCTCCATAGGGATCATCAGTCCATCAATGACCTTCTTTTGAACCGCCTCATAGGATTCTGGCATAGGAATGGATCGAGGCGTTCCGCCCAAGGCGCTCACGACCTCGGCAATAAAACCGAGACCCCTCAATGTCATCCCTTTGAGGTCCTCCATTTTATTGACCGGCTTTGTTGCCGAAAGAACCACATTGACAGGGCTGGTATGCATGGAAAGTACATGGACTTTATCCCATTCCTTTGGCTTGAATTGCCTATAGAAGTCGTTAGCGACACGATTAGCAACCCAGGCATTCGGAAAGCCAAGAGGAAGGTCAAGAGCCTCGGTCATTCGAAAACGGCCAAAAGTGTAGCCGATATTTGAAAAACCAATGTCTGCAATCCCCTCAACGACCCCGTCATATATCTTGGCAGGAGTAAGCAGGGTGCCTGCAGGGAAATAACGAATCTTCAACTGACCACCTGACCGGGCCTCAAGATCCTTAATAAATTCTTCACAGATTTTAGATTGCCGAGCCGGCACTGGGAAAAAGTTGCTGAATTTTAGTTCAATGGCCCCCCAAACCATTGAAGGCGCCACCATGGCCAATAATACCAGACAAACCCAAATCGCTTTCTTTCCCATATGAATTTACCTCCTGTTTGAAATGGAAAAAAAATTAAATTCTTGACGCCCTTCCTCTTTCTTTAACAGAATGGTTCATCGATTCAAATTTTTTGACAGACTTCATTTCACCTCCTTTCGTCAAGAGCTTGTATTTAGATCTTCCCTTCCTTCTTCAGTTTTTCGATAATCTCCTCCTTCAGGCGTTTTTTATCAACTTTTCCTACATTCGTCAAGGGCATCTCTTCGAGGACCTCCATCCGTTCGGGAAGGAAGATCACCGAAGTCTTCTTATCCTTGAGATAGGAGAGGATCTCTTCGAAGGAGACCGTCATTCCCTGTTTCGGTTTGATGAAAGCACAAACCCGTTCCCCGAGGATCGGGTCCGGCATGGCCACCGCAGCGACCTGTTCCACCTTGGGATGGCTGATGATCAGCTCCTCCACTTCCTTGGCGCTGATATTTTCTCCTCCGCGGATGATGATGTCTTTCTTTCGGCCTGTAAGGATCAGACGGCCTTCCCGATCAAATTTGGCAATATCTCCCGTCCGATAAAACCCGTCCGGGGTTAATACGTCCCTATTTTCAACCTCTGACTTGTAGTAACCTCGAAAGATCGTTGGCCCCCTCGCCACCAACTCCCCTTCTTCTCCATGAGGAAGTTCGTTCCCATCCGAATCGATCACTTTGTACTCGTCGTAGGGGCAGATCGGCCACCCGACAGTGTGAAAAACGGCCTCCTCCGGGTCATCATATCTCGTCTGAGTGCACGGTCCCTCTGAACTGCCATAGACATTAAAAAATTTACACTTCAACTTATCGTAAATTTTCCGGATCACCTCAGGGGGCATATGAGAGCCGCCGGTTCCGATCACCTGGAGCGATGAAATATCGTATCGATCCAGTTCCTGAGAATCGATGATCTGTTGAACCTGGGCCACAGCGAGGATCGTCGTTGTCACCCTCTCCTTTTCAATCGCTTCAAGAATCTCCCTCGGTCGAGTGGAAGAAATCATCACCACTTTCCCACCCGTGAGAAAAGCGGGATTCAGAGAAACCTCAATGGCCATATTGTGGGTGATGGGGGTGGCAATGAGAGTAATATCGCGAGGGCTTCGTTCCCAGACCTTTGACCGATATTCCACATTGCAAAGCCAATCATTATGGGTTCTCGGGACAAGTTTGGGGAGACCCGTTGTCCCTCCTGTAGGCATCAAATGGCAGATTTCATCGGGATCGGGGCGAAAAGACTGGAGGTGATCTTTCGGATATCGGAGCAAATCAACCTTTTTTAAAAGGGCGTTAAAAGGGATCGTTTCTTCGGGGAAGGGTTCGTCCTCCTTTCCCATGGATTCAATCACGAGGATATGTTTGAGAGAGGAGGGTTGAGACCGAAGGGCTTCGATCATCGGTTTATATTCTATCTTTTCAAACCGAAAAGGAACGATCCATGCCTTTGCCTCGGTGATCTTAAAAAAATGTTCAATTTCCCTTTGAGAGAATCGAGGAATGCACATGACGGGGATAGCGCCGATTTTATGAAGACCGTAGTAAGCAAAGACAAACTCCGCCCAATTTGGAATCTGGAGTAGAACTCGATCCAGTTTCTGAATGCCTAATTCGAGGAAGGCCAGGGCAGCTCGGTCTGTCTGCTTCCGGAGTTGACGGTAAGTCAACCTGACCTCCCCTGCCACAAGCGCTTCCTTATTTGGGTGGAGGTCACAGGTTCGATCCAACATCTCCCCCAAGGGAATTCCTAACCACCACCGTTTTCTGCGGTAGAGGTCCGCCCATTCCTTTGGAAATGGATTGGCTCCCTCGATCACCATCGCGCTCTCTCCAATAGAGGAAAAGGTTTTTTTTGAGAAACAAAAGAAATAATAATTTTAA
>DYHU01000280.1 GCA_020724025.1 Syntrophorhabdus sp.
TGGCGTCCCCAAGGGGATTCGAACCCCTGTTGCCGACGTGAAAGGCCGGTGTCCTTGGCCGGACTAGACGATGGGGACCCTCACAATTGCGGATTGCGGATTGTTGATTGCGGAATTAAATCAAAAATCATTCCGAATTCCGAAATCCGAATTCCGAAATAGTTTCATGGTGGGCCGTACTGGACTCGAACCAGTGACTCTCTGCTTAAAAGGCAGATACTCTACCTCCTGAGTTAACGGCCCTATTCAAGAAAATTAAGAGAAAACCTTCCGACTTGTCAAGTCATTACTTAAAATTTTGAAAAGGATTTTTAACCTCAATCGTCTCATTCCTTTCCGAACCGACTGAGACCATCGCTATCTTTACATGGATCAATTCTTCGATTCTTTTCAGATATTGTTGCGCCTGAATGGGAAGGTCTGAGATTTTTTTCGCCCCCTTCACCTCTTTTTTCCACCCATCCAGTTCTTCATAAATAGGCTCGGAGCTTTCCAGTATTTCCAGATTAGATGGAACATGTTGAAGAACCTCACCGTTCACGCGATACCCCACACAGATCTTCACCTTATCAAAATCGTTCAAAACATCGAGTTTGGTGATCGCCACTTCCCGGATGCCATTGATCCGTATGGCATGATTGACCACGACCGCATCAAACCAGCCGCATCTCCTCGGCCTCCCGGTCGTGGCCCCGTATTCCCCTCCTTTTTCACGAATCCTCTCTCCGACCTGATCCTTCAGTTCGGTTGGGAACGGCCCCTCTCCGACCCGTGTGGTATAGGCCTTTGCCACACCGACCACAGAATCGATCATCGTCGGACCAATCCCTGATCCAGCGCAGGCATTCCCTGACACCGTATTGGAGGCTGTCACATAAGGGTAGGTTCCGTGATCCAGATCCAGAAGGGCCCCCTGCGCCCCTTCGAATAAGATGTGTCTCCCTTTTTGAATCTCTTCATAGAGAATCCTCGATGTGTCCTTCACATACTTTTCAATCTGGTTTTTATATCGGAGGTATTCCTTGAAGATCTCTTCAAACTCGAAACGTTCCTCCTTCAGCACCTCCGAAAGATAGAGATTCTTCTGGAGGAGGTTGGCCTTTAGCTTTTTCCTGAAAACCCCCTCATCCATGAGATCGACCACCCGGATCCCGTAACGCGCCACCTTATCTTCATAGGCAGGCCCGATTCCCCGGCCTGTGGTGCCAATCTTGAAGACCCGGTCTCTCGCTATATCGATCCTCCGGTGGTAAGGGAGGATGAGGTGAGCCTCTTCGCTCACCATCAACTGCGAATCATCCTTCAAGTACCCTCTCTTTTTCAATTCGGTCATCTCTTCGATCAATACGGCCGGGTCCACAACCACTCCGCTACCGATGACACACTTCTTATTCTCATAGAGGATGCCGGATGGAATCAGATGAAAGACAAACTTCTCTCCCTTGAGAACGATCGTGTGACCGGCATTATTTCCTCCCTGAAAGCGAATGACGATATCCGCATGCCGGGTCAACAGATCAACGATCTTCCCCTTGCCCTCATCTCCCCATTGTGCGCCTACGATCACGATATTGGCCATATTCACCCTCATTCAGTCCTAAACTTTCCGTGGATTAGATTTTTACACGATTTAATCTAAGAATTTATCTTTACCATTTTAGAGACAACCCCCAAATATCTCCCCTCCCCTGGCGGGAGGGGATGAAGGGGAGGGGGATCAAATTCCTTTTGTCCACCCCCACCTTTATCCTCCCCCATCGAAGGGGGAGGAGGTTTAGTGGGGAAATTTTAAATATTTTTGATTAGGGTCCTGTTCTCATACATCAAAGCTCGATCTGGCGGACCGAAATAATATTGGGTAGTCTCAAAATCTCACCTAACATGCCTGTGGGCAGGGGAGAATCGAGATGGAGAAGGGAGATTGCCATTCCCCCCATTCGATCGCGACCGAACTGCATGGTGGCAATATTGATATTCCGGCTTCCCAGTGCCGCCCCGATATTGCCGATCACCCCGGGCCTATCATAATTATTCACCAGCAGGATGTATCCCTCTGGAAGGGCCTCAATGAAAAAATCGTTTAATTTGACGATTCGTAACTCTCTCCTTCCGAAGAGTGTTCCCGCAATATAGTTCTGTTCCATCTTCGACCGCACCGTGAGGGCGATCAGACTGGCAAAGTCCTCTGCGATCTCGCTCGTCGACTCGGTCACCCTGATCCCTCTCTCCTTGGCCATGATGGGAGCATTCACAAAGTTGACCGTCTCACCCACAAAGGGGGTGAGGAGTCCCTTTAAGATGGAAGTGGTGATCGGTTTTGTCCCATATTCTACGATTTCGCCGTGGTATTCAATCAAAACTTCTTCAATGGCGTAATTGGAAATCTGACCCAGAAAACTTCCCAGCTTCTCGCCCAGCCGGAGGTAAGGCCTTAAAAATGGGAGAATGTCCGGGCTGACGGCCGGCATATTGACCGCATTGCGGGCCTCTCCGTGAAGCAGATAATCGACGACCTGATGTGAAATGGCGATGGCCACATTTTCCTGAGCCTCCTCAGTGGAAGCCCCCAAATGGGGGGTGCCGATCACCTCTTCCAGATCCAGAAGGGGATTCCCAATGGCGGGCTCTTTCTCAAAAACATCGAGCGCCGCTCCGGCAACCTTCCCTGCCCGAATCGCCTCATAGAGATCCTTCTCGTTGATGATTCCCCCCCGGGCGCAGTTGACCAGAATGACGCCTTTCCTCATCTTCGCAAAGGCGTTCTGATCGATCAGATTCCGGGTCTCCTCGGTCAAGGGGGTGTGGACGCTGATGAAATCCGATCGGCTCAGAAGCTCGTCAAAGGAGATCAGCTCAACCCCTTTCTTCTCCGCCACTTCCGAAGAAAGATAGGGATCGTAGCCGATGACTTTCATCTTCAACCCCCTGGCCCGATCCGCAACGATCGTTCCGATGACCCCGATGCCGACCAGCCCAAGAGTCTTTTGATAGAGCTCCACCCCCATAAACTTCTTCTTCTCCCATTTGCCTGTCTTGATGGAGGCGGTTGCCTGGGGAACCTTTCTTGAGATGGAGAGCATCATGGCGATCGTATGCTCTGCTGCTGCAATGGCATTCTCCTGAGGGGTGTTCATCACCACAATACCCTTCTTCGTCGCCGCGGGAAGATCGACATTGTCGAGTCCGATCCCCGCCCTTCCGATCACCTTCAGGCGACTTCCTGCCTCGATGATGTCCGCCTTCAATTTCGTCTCACTTCTGATGATGATCGCATCGTACTCTGAGATGACCTTCTTCAATTCTTCCGGTGTGAGGCCAGTTTTGAGATCATATTTCAGGTCCTTCGCCTGCTCCAGAACCTCCAGCCCCTTCTGGGACAGCGGATCACTGACCAATACCTTCATCACCTTCTCCATCTCCATTTCCATTTCCCTCGTCTCGGTCTTACTTGCCCCCTATTCCATCAATACCTCTTCCAGTCTTCTCACACCCGCCCCCAGTTCAAAGCGATGGCCCATCTCTTTCAATAGCATCTCCAGGGCAGAGATGACCATCACCATGTCCAGTCTTCCATAATACCCGAGATGGGCGATTCGAATGATCTTCCCCTTGGCACGGTCCTGTCCCTCTGCCACCGTAATGCCGAACTTCTCAAAGAACAGGTCCTTCAATCGTTCTCCGTCTATCCCCTCCGGAATCTTGACAGCGGTGACCGCATTGCTTGGTGAATCGGGCGCATATAAGCCAAGACCTAAAGCTTTCACTGCCTCCCGGGTCGCCCGTGCCAGATTTTCATGTCTCCGGAAGAGGGCCTCCAGCCCCTCCTTTCGAATCATATTGAGCGACTCCCTTAATCCAACAAAGAGGGAGATCGCCGGAGTATAAGAACTCTGATTCTTCTTCGTCGATTTTAATTCCTTTTTGAAGTCAAAATAGTATTTGGGCAGGTCCGACTTTTCGACCCACCTCCATGCCTTCTCACTCAGAGCGGCAAATGCAAGGCCCGGAGGAAGCATCAAGGCCTTTTGAGATCCGCTCACCACGACATCGATTCCCCACTGATCCATCGGGATATCAAAGACTCCGATCCCTGTAATGGCGTCGACCACGACCACCTTATCTTCGTATCTCTTCGTGATCTCTGCGATCTCCCGGATGGGATGCCTCACTCCGGTCGATGTCTCGCTGGCCTGGGTATAAACCGCCCGGATCGTAGGATCGGACTCCAGGGCCTTCCGAATCGATTCCGGTTCGACCGCCTTTCCCCACTCCACATCGATGGGAATAAACTCAATTCCAAAAGCCTTGCAGATCTCTCCCCATCTCTCGCCGAACTTCCCTCCCCGGACGACCAGGGCCTTGTCCCCCCTGGAGAGGATGTTGGAGATCGCTCCTTCCATGGCGCCTGTGCCTGAGGAGGTAAACACCAATACCTCGTTCTTCGTCTGGAAGAGATACTTCAGCCCCTCCCTGATTTCAGCGAAAATCTTTTCAAACTCAGGCTCCCGGTGGTGCATGACGGGCTCAGCCATCTTGAGGAGCACCTCAGGCGGTAGCATGGTCGGACCGGGCGAAAAGAGATACTTCTTTTCCATAACAACCTCCTTCACTTTAGCCGTTCAATATTATTTTATAAACCTCTCCATGTCAATATAATCCTCATA
>DYHU01000029.1:0-16319 GCA_020724025.1 Syntrophorhabdus sp.
TTTTATCACAACAGAGCTAAAATGGCAATGGAGTAAAAATCCCTCCCAACCTCCCCTTGAAAAATAGGAATTGGGGACGGGTTTAAATTTAAGGTCTTATTCGATAGCCCAAAATAGGAACCCGTCCCCAATTTATTTTTATATCAAAGTCTCTTTTCTATTTCCTTATAAACCCTTTTTCTGTGAATGATACCGAGTACCCAGACCTCTTCATCCACAATTTTGAAGACCACCCGATAATCCCCAATCCTTAACTTCCAATAGCCACGGAGCGTTTTTCGTAACGGTTCGCCATAGAGATGAGGTGCTGTCATTAAGCGGCTTTCAATGGCATTCTTAATGCGGGTTCGGAGCTTTGCGTCAAGAAGGGGAATATCAATCGATTTAACATCAGGATGGTATCTGAGTTCGAACGGCACAGTTACCAAACCTCATGATGCTTCAGCGCCTTTGTTTTTATGAAGGTACGTTCTCTTTTCTCTGCGAACGTGGAAAGCGCTATATCCTCCTCAATTTCCAATGCCTCTTTCACAAGATCGCGTACCTTTAATGAGAGGGAAACCCCATCCCTGCTGGCCAGTTGTTCGATGGTATGGTAAAGGGGTTTTTCCAGCACGACATTAATTCGAGGATTTTTTATAGGCATAAATTTCACCTCCAATGATAATGTAACACTTTTGATACACCACGTCAATTCTGAGAAAGGGGGAGATTATATTCTTTGATTGCTATATAGCTCCCTTATCTTAAATTTTCCCCAAAATGTCATTTGAAATTAGTCGACACTTTTATCAAAATGTGCCAGAATACTCCCCAGCTCTGCGGGAGGGATGAATGGCTCCCCTCTCCACTGGGGGAGAGGGTTAGCCTGCCTGCGGTGGGCAGGGGTGAGGGGGAAATGATCTTGTGATCACCCCTCTCCGAGCCAGAGGCTCTCCCTCCGGGGCAGAAGCCCCTCTGGGGCGGAGCCTGAGCCGGCGGCCACCTTAATCCTCCCCCATCAGAGACTGTGTCGCAATGTCATTGCGAGGGAGTGAAGCGACCGAAGCAATCTCGTAATTGTTTGAAAGCATTGAGATTGCCACGCTCCCTTCGGTCGCTCGCAAAGACAAATTGGGATTACGACACAGTCTCTCAAGGGGGAGGAAAGTTTTTTAGAGAATTAGAATCCCCTGCAGCTCTGCTGCGGTTACTTCACCTGACTTGACATTTTATTAATGTAATGCTATTTTAATTTTGTAAGGAATATTATTGGAGGTAATGTATGGGCAAGGCAAAGATTACATTTAGGGGACAGGTCACCATTCCTAAGGAGGTCCGAGATGCCTTGGGAATCCAGGAAGGAGATTCGATCATTTTCATGGTAGAAAAAGACCGGGCCATTCTGAAACCCCTCAAGAAAAAAACTTTGAAAGATTTTTACGGGATTCTCCCGGCAACCCGGCCCTATCCGGGGATGGAGTCCGTTCGAAAGGAGGTCCATCGCAAGTTATCGAAACATCTTCTTGAAATTTCTGAAAAAGCCTAGAAATCTCTGATTACATCGATTGGGGCGTGATTACAAAGATATAAAAGGCCTTGGAAAATCAATGAAATCTGCGTAATCCTCTCTTGAAATCTGTGTAATCAAGAGAGCGTGTAATAGTTTTTCAGAGCTCTCTTCTTGAAAAGGAGACAGAATGAGACAAGCATTTATCGATGCGAATATCATCCTTCGTTTTTTGACCAAAGACCCTCCGCCAATGGCCGAAGCGGCTCTGAAGATTTTTGAGGACGCCAAACATCGCAAGATGTCGTTGCTGATTATTCCCATCACAGTGGCAGAGGTCGTCTGGGTGCTGGAACCGTTTTATGAATACCCAAAAGAGAAGATTGCCGAAACGATGACCCAATTCTTATCCTGTGAAGGACTCGAAGTAGAAAGTCTGGACCTGTTATTAGAAGCATTAAACCTTTACTACGAGAAAAATCTTGATTTCGCTGACGCCCTTCTGGCCACAACAGCCCTGCGAAAGAAAATTCCGACCATCTATTCCTTTGATCAACATTTCAACCGTATCAATGGAATTGAAAGGCTTGAACCAAGCAAGAGGGTCCCTTAGAGCTTTACTCCAACCCGAACTCCTTTGCGGCGATCTCTCGCATTTTGAACTTCTGGACTTTTCCCAGAGGGGTCATTGGAAATTCTTTGACGAATTTGATATATCGGGGCAGATGAGAATCCGGAAGTTTTTCTTTGGAATATTTCAGAATCTCCTCTTCGGTGACAGAAGCCCCCTCCTCCAGCTTAATCCAGGCGGCTATCTCTTCTCCCAACGCTTTATCCGGAACGCCAAACACCTGTGCGTTTGAAACTCCGGGAAGGGTGAAGAGGACCTCCTCGATCTCAGTGGGATAAATGGTCTCATCTCCCTTCTGGATGACCTCCTTTAACCTTCCCACCATCCTCACATAACCCTTTTTATCCATCGTACCAAGATCTCCGGTATGGAGCCAGCCCTCTTTATCCAGGGCCTTCTCCGTGGCTGCGGGCATCTTATAATAACCCTTCATATTCAACCCCCGGGCACAGAGCTCTCCTGCTGCCCCTATTGGAGCTTCTTCTCCTGTCTTGGGATCGATCATCTTCACCTCCACATTGGGAAGAGGTCTCCCCACGGTCGAGACACGCAATTCCAACGGGTCGTCAGGCCGTGTCTCCGTAATCCAGGAAGAAGACTCGGTCAGTCCGTAACCGATGACGATCTCTTTCGCGCCCATCTCCTCCACGATCTTTTTCATCACCTCCATGGGACACTGGGCTCCTCCCATGATTCCCGTCCGAAGGGATTTAAGATGGGAGGGTTGATATTGCGGGTCTTCCATCATAGCGATGAAGGCGCTGGGAGAGCCGTAGATCGCTGTGCATCTTTCTTTTTGGATGGCCTCAAGAATTTTCCGGGGATCGAAGGTCTCGGAAGGGATGATCAGCGTTGTGCCTTTGCTGATTCCCGCAAGCGTGATGCAGACGCAGCCGAACATATGAGAGAGAGGAACAGAAAGGCAGAGTCTGTCCTTCTCGGTCAATCTCTGAATCTCTGCGCTTGCCACTGAAGTGTTGATGATTCCAAAGTGGGTGGACATCACCCCTTTGGGCGCTCCTGTGGTTCCGGAAGTGTAGAGGAGGGTCACAACATCGTCATATCGACAGGAGCGCTGTCTCTCAGTCAGAAGCTCATCAGAAACATCCATTCCTATCTCCATGATCGCTTTCCACTTGAACATGTTTGGCTCGGACCGTTCCGATATCAGAATGAGATGTTTCAGCTCAGGCAGAGCGCGAGAGTTCAATTGACCCGGAGTCGAATCGCTCAGTTCAGGGCAGAGATGACGGACCATCTCAAGGTATTCAGACCCTTTCAACCCTTCGGTCATGATCAACGCTCTTGAATCGGACTGCTTGAGAAGGTAATCGAGTTGCTGGGCCTGATAATTTGTGTCCACACTTACCAGAATCGCTCCGATTTTAGCGATCGCAAATTCGGTGACAATCCATTCCCAGCGATTGGGAGCCCAGAGGGCGAGATGATCGCCTTTTTTTATACCGAGCTTTAAGAATCCCTTGGCAAGCTCATTCACTCGATTTAAAAACTCTCCGTAGGTGAGCCGTATGCCTTTTGAGATATCGACCAGGGCCTCGTTCTCAGGAAATGTTGAAACCACGTCGTCCAGAAGATTGCTGATGGTTGTTCTTAATAGATTCATTTTCCTCCTCCTCATCTGGGAGCTACCAGGATATAGGGCAGGGTTTAAATTAGGGAAGTGTCCCTAATTTAGATGGGTAGGCTGATGGTGAAGTGGGTGCCTTTTCCCTCCTCGCTTTCCACTTTGATTTCTCCACCATGATTTTTAATGATCCCGTAACAGACCGAAAGGCCCAGTCCCACTCCTTTCACCTTCTGCTTTGTTGTAAAGAAGGCTTCAAAAATCTTGTTTCTGCTCTCCTCCGGAATCCCCATCCCTGTGTCCCGTATATGGATTACGACCTTATTCTTTTCTCTTCCTGTTCCAACCGTAAGGGTCCCGCCCTTCGGCATGGCCTCTTTTGCATTCTTAAACATGTTGAGCATCACCTGCCTCATCTGGTTCGTCGAAGCCATCGCTTCCGGAATCTTTTCATCGAAGTAGGTCTTTACCTTGACATTGGCCTCCTGCATCTGTTTATCGACCATCAAGAGGATTCCCTCCAGCAACTCGTTCAAATTGACGGGTCGCCGTACCTCCTCTTCGGGCTTTGAGAAACTGAGCATATTTCGAAGCATCTCGGCAAGCCTGTGGGTTTCGGAGAGAGAAAGTTCCAGAATCCTTCGCCGCTTGCTCTCCGGAGGGATTTCGGTCTTGAGGAGTTCCAGGGTGTTCATAATCCCATAAATGGGATTGTTCAATTCATGGGCGATCTGGGAAGTGAGCCTTCCCATGGCTGCCAGTTTTTCGGATAGGAGAAGGGCCTGCTGAAACTCCTGGATCTCTTTCTCCATCTTCAGGCGAGGCCTCAGATCGGTAAAAATCCCGACACTCGCAATCTCTTTGCCGGTTCCTTCGTAAATGAGGGCAGCTGATATCTGTATTGGGATCTCCTGTTCAAACCTATTTACCACATTGAATTGAGTCGGCAGGAGTTTTCCGACCCCACCGTAATCCGAACTCCGGAGTCTCTTCATCACCTCCTTCGCAATTCCAGGAGGGTAGATCTGAGTGATGTGGACCTTCCCGATCACTTCTTCCGCGGTGTAGCCTGTCAAGGCCTCAGCCCCTTTATTAAAAATGATGATGTTTCCTTTCATGTCAGCAGCGATGATCCCATCAACAGAACTTTCAATCAAATTCATGAAGAATTCATTGGCCTCTTTCAGCTCTCTCTCCATCCTCTTCCGGTCGGAGATATCGATATTGAGCCCTTCGTATCCGATAATCGCACCCTTCTCATCCCTTTTGGCATGGGCGGTGAGCATAACGGTGATCTTCTCGCCGCTCTTCTTCTTAAATTCCACCTCCAGGTCCTTAACGAATCCCTGCTCTTCGATCAGTTTCTGGAATTTTCTTCGGTCCTCCTTGTTGACATAGAGGTCTCTTGGAATATCGATCTTTAAGAACTCCTCTTTGTCGTCGTATCCCGCCATCTCCACCAGGGCCTGATTACAGTCGAGAAACCGTCCCTCTTTAGCGCTGATGAAGAGGCCATGCTGGACCCTTTCGAAAAGGTTACGATATTTTTCTTCGGATTCTTTGAGCTCTTTTTCAAATCTTTTCCTCTCCGTGATATCACGGATATAGGCGTAGGTCTTGATCCATCCCTCCTCCGAACGGGTAGGAGCAATACAGACCTCTGTCTCTTTGGCCTGTCCCGGGGGAGTCTGAATAGGCATCTCAATGCAGACTTTCTGGCCTATGCCTTCTCCACGCATCACCATCTCCTCGAGGAACTCCTCATCCCTTTTGCCGATCAGAGAAAAAAATTCCCGGCCGAGGATCTGGTCTTTCGGAATACCCAGGATCTCAGAGGCCATCTGGTTGGCGAATTCGATCCGGGATTCCTCATCGAAGACGATGATCCCATCGTCCCCCATCTCGGTAATCTTCTCGAAACGTTTGGTCGCCTCACGGATATCCCTCTCCATCCTCTTCTGTTCCGTGATATCCCTCAGGTAGGCATAGGTCTTCATTCCACCCTCTTCGATCTTCGAGATGGTGATACAAACCTCTGCGTCCTTCTTCAGGCCTTTCGCTGTCAACACCTCCATCTCCGTGCAGACCCGCTTGCTCTCATCCTCTCCCACATCCGATCGCATTTGATTCAGATAGCCGTTATCCCTCTCGGTCAGGAGACGCTGGAAGTCCATTCCCGTCAGTCTCTCTTTCGGATATCCAGTCAATTCGGAGGCAACGGTATTGGCAAATTCAATCCTGTAATTCTCATCGAAGACGATGATGCCATCGTCCCCCATCTCGGCAATTTTCTCGAAGCGCCTGGCCATCTCCCGGAGATGCTTCTCCACACCCTTCTGTTCGTATTCTTTCAATCTCCCCTCAAGCTCCGCAATCCTTTTTCCCAGGGCTTCTATGTCCATGCTTTTTCCCATCCCTTTCCCCTCCTGTAAATGAGCCTTATTTTACATGAAATTAAAAATTTTGGGAATGTTTATTATCAAAATGAACAAACTCCCAAAACTCAATATTTCTTGGTGATTGCCCATGGCCGTTAGGCCACTCCTGCCTACTGCAGGGAGGCACGAACCATGAAAATCCAATATAAATCCCTCCCCCTTCGACGGGGGAGGGTAAGGGTGGCCGCCGGCTCAGAGAGCCTCTGGCTCGGAGAGGGGTGAGCATGGAATCTTCCCCCTCACCCATGCCCTCTCCCACCAAGGGAGAGGGAAACAATAGGATTAATTTTCTAACCATTTGGATATTACTGGGAACCTAAGGCTTGGCGAAAGGAGAAGGAAAGGAGTTATCCTCCTGATAGAATGGGCATCAAGACCACGGAGTCTTCATCCTTAATTGAGCTGTCGAGACTGCCCACGTTCTCATTGATAAGGATGATGATATTCATTTCTGGAAAAGGAGAAGGCAACACCTTCCTCAAGGAGGTAGGTTTCTCTAAATTGACCTCTTTTGCCCGTGACCCGACGATATCGGCCAAATAGCCTAAAAATTTAAGCTTAGCCAATCTCCTTTAAAACCTCTTCCAATCCATGATCTTCAAGAGTCTCTTTAAGAGGGATTCCATTCTGATCCCAGCCACGAAGCTCATAATACCAGGAAAGCATCTGATCATATTTCTCTCTATCGATCTTCACCCCTTTCATTTTTCCCTGAGAATGAGGTTCTTCAAACCAGCGATCAGGCGGATAATCCCACGTTCGATCGAATTGAGGGATTTCTCTTTTCCAGTAAGCCCGAATGAGATGATAGATGCGATCCCCGATTTTATAAAGGTCTTCCCAGGTCATGCGATTCCCTGTAATGGCTTGAAGATATTCCGGATACCAGTGAAGACCGAAACTCACCTCGACCCAGGGAAACCGGCAGACAGTTGCGCATTCAAAAAAACCTCCCCGAATCCTCTGAAACTCGATGAGCTTCTGAACCTTCTCTTTACTATAAGAAAATCGATCGGTCGATATTTCCCAGGCAATGATCCAGGCATCCTTATGGGAGGCACCGATGGGAGAGGTTCCGAAAGAGAGCGCCATTCCAGGACAGCCATGACAGTTGTAAGCCGAGATCTCCAACCCCTTGACGTGCATGGCCCAGCGATCTGAACCTTTTCCAATGGCCTCCGAGGCAGCCTTCACTCCTTTCGACACCAACGCTCCCGCTCCCTCTCCCTTGCCAATTTCCATGACGAGTTTTTGGGCCGCTTCAAAATCTCCCCATCCTATCTTCTCATTGATCAATCCTCTCTCCGAGGCTTCCATGAGAAAACCGATACAGCTTCCCAGAGAAATCGTATCCAAACCCCATTCGTCGGCCATCCGGTTCAGAAAGGCCACCTGGGGAAGGCGTTTCAGACCGATATTGGGGCCAAGCATCCCGACATTTTCGTAATCCAGTTCTGCCCGTTGATCATTGGAATCTTTAATCACATGGCCACATTGCATACTGCACATGGGACATCCCTTACGATCAACATGGAGTTTTTCTAAGACATAACCATCCATCTCTTTTGAAAATTCAAAAACCCCTTCCTTGAAATTATTAGTCGGAAGGCACCCATTCTCATTGCACCATTCAAACGCCTGCATCGTTCCCTGACGCATCCAGAAATCAAAACTCTCCTTTCCTTTAATCTCTTCATACCCTTTTTTCCCAAGCTCTCTCAGCTTAGGATCGTCAAAGTTAGAAATATTTCCGGTTCCCTTGATGACGATAGCTTTCAAATGTTTTGACCCCATCACTGCGCCCATGCCGGGCCGTCCCCCTGCCCTCCCTCGCTGGGACATCACCGTTGAAATGGGGATGAGATTTTCTCCTGCAGGTCCGACGAGAAGGATCCCGGAATTCTTCCCGTGCTTTTTCTCAAGGATGTCCTGAGCCTCAAAGGTATCCTTCCCCCATAACTCGGAGCATTCAACAATCTTAACGTTTTCATCCTCGATAAGCAGGGTGCAGGGTTTCTCCGATCTCCCCTCAACCACCACGACATCATAGCCTGCCTTTCTCAGATGGACGGATGCCATCGTCCCGATATTTCCATCCCCGTACCCGCCGGTCAGGGGGCTCTTGGAGGCAATCACCATTTTCCCTGCACTTGGAAGCAACTGTCCACTCAAAGGACCGGTGGAAAAAATGATTTTGTTCTTCTCGGATAGGGGATCGATATGCTTTACCTCATCCCATAAAAGTTTGATGGCGAATCCCCTCCCTCCCAGGAAATCCCTCTGGGTGGAATCAGGGATCTCCTCTTTGGACACCTTACCATTGGAAAGATTGACTCTCAGTAATTTCCCGGCATATCCTTTCATCGCTAACCTCCATAAAGGTGTTTATGATTAGGATATCTCAATTCGTTTTCCTTTGCCTTCCCGTGCCGCTTTTTCGTAAGCACGGTGGGCCGTGACCACATCCTCCATGGCGAACCCAACCGATTTGAAGAAGGTGATCTCTTCGTCAGATCTTCTTCCTTTTTTACAGCCTGTGACCAGATCTCCCAGATCGCCATGGATGGTTTCCTTTTTCAGTTTTCCTTCGCCCATTGGAATGAGCAGGTCTCCTGCCTCGCTGAGGCAACCCTCAAAGGTATCGACCACAATCGTTGCCCTGAGAATGGTCTCGTCATCCGCCTCGCGCATATCCGGGCGGAAGGCTCCGATGGCATTGATATGGGCTCCGGGCTTAAGGTCCTTCCCTGAAAAGACAGGAGTTTTGGAAGTGGTCGAGGTGACCAGGATATCGCTTCGCTTCACGGCTTCGGACGAATTCGACACGGGATGAACCGTAACAAGAGAATTCAATCTCTTACAAAAACTTTCCAATCTCCGGGGATTGAGATCATAAGCCCAGACTTCTTCAATGGGCCGGACCGCCCGGATGGCTTTGAACTGGAAGAGAGACTGAAAACCTGTTCCGATGATCCCAAGAACCTTTGCATCTTTTCTCGCCAGGTAGCGCGTCGCCAGACCCGAGGCCCCTCCGGTCCGGATGCCTGTGAGGGTCGCCCCCTCCATGATGGCCAGCAATTCCCCTGTGGTGGGATCGTTCAGAAGATAGGTCGCATAGATGGTGGGTTTTCCCTTTGAACTATTCTGCGGGAAGACAGAGACGATCTTCGTTCCACTCTGTTTAAGTCCAGGAAGATAGGCGGGCATGAAGAGAAACTGTCCCTGGTATTCCTCCACATTCAAATGGAACCTCACAGGGACAACACACCGACCCTCTTTCACCTCCCGGAACCCCGTCGCTAAAACATCCAGAACCTCTTCCATTGGCAGAAGTTCTTCCAGGTCCTTTTGATTCAGAATGAGCATAGGTCTATTTCACTCCTCATGTTATGGCCAGAATATTGTTTTTCACCCCCACCCTAACCCTCCCCCGTCGAGGGGGAGGGATTCTCGTTGGGATTCACTATCAATTCCCTCTCCCCTGGCGGGAGAGGGCGGGGGTGAGGGGGAAATGATCAGATAACTTCCTCCTCCAGCACCTTCCTTCCTTCAAGGATCCGCTCGTAACCCAGCGGCCTGACGTCCACGGTCTCATATCGTCCCAGACGAATCAGTTCTGAAAGGGTTTTCCCTACTGCAGGCGCCTGTTGAAATCCGTGACCGCTGAAACCCACAGCCATGTAAAAGCCCCGGACCTCCGGATGCTCTCCGATGATCCCGTTGAAGTCCCACTGGTTGACCTCATAGAGCCCTGCCCACCCGCTGATGAGTTTCAACTCGTCGAATAGAGGAACGCGGTGGGCGAGGGAAGGCCAGATGTCCTCATTGAAGTAATTCCGATCCCATAGGAAGTTAACTCCCGGAGGCTCCTCCTTCCGGGATTTACCGGTGAGAATCTGGCGACCCGTTTCGTGAAGGAAGTAGACCCCAGAGGTATCGATGGTGAGGGGAAGGTCGTAGTCAAAGAGTCGTGGCGGCTTAAAGAGATAGACCATCCTTCGAACAGGGACGACGGGAATGTCTATCCCTGCCATCCTTCCCACCTCACCTGCATAGGGACCGGCCGCATTGACTATCGAGGAAGAGAAGTAGGTCGTCCCATCTTTTGTCTTCACCCCTTCGAGGAGATTCCCCCTTCGCAGAATCTCTACAACCTCCTGGTAGATATACTCCACACCCAGATGCTTTGCCTTCCTCACGAACCCCTGGAGCACGCTATGGGGGTCCATATATCCATCATCAGCCGAGAAGGAAGAGCCGACCAGATCTTCCGCATTGAGATCGGGGATGAGTTGAATGGTCTCATCGATATTGAGGAGCCGGGTCTCCACGCCCAGCGACCTCTGGAAGGCCTGATGCTTCACAAGAAGAGGCCAGTTCTTCTCGCTTCCGAGGAAGAGATATCCTCTGGGTTTAAAGTCGATCTCAGGCCGCTCTCCACCCACCTCCATCCGTTCACCGAACTCCTGATAAAAGGCGAGGCTATACCGGGAGAGCCGGACATTCACCTCTGTGCTGAACTGTCTCCGGATCCCGCCTACGCTGAGGAGAGTGGAAGCCTTTTCGTAAGTGGGGTCTTTCTCAAAGACGCCGATGCGGCCCTTAAACCCGTCATTGGCAAGATGGTAGGCGATGCTCGATCCCATCACGCCGCCGCCAATAATGAGAAGGTCGAAATTCCGTTCTCGGTTCATGAGAGAGATCCCCATAACGGTTTTCCTGAGGCCTTATCTGCTTAGCAACAGATTCGGAAGCCACAGGGCAATCTGAGGAAAGAAGAAGACAAGCGTCAAGCCAACCATCTGGAGAACCATAAACTCCGCCATCCCCTTATAGATATCCAGCAACTCCCACTTTGGAGCCACGGCCTTAAGATAGTAGGCGGCCATCGCCACCGGTGGAGAGAGGTAGGCTGTTTGAAGGTTGACCGCCACAAGGGTGCTGAACCAGACCTTGTCCAGCTTCAATTCATGAACCACGGGCAGGAAGATGGGCAGAAAGATGAAGACAATGGCCGGCCATTCGAGCGGCCATCCCAGAAGGAAGATAACCAGCATGAGGAGGGCAAGCATGCCCATTGGAGGAATGGGAAGGGCCAGCATCGCCTTGGCGATCATCGAACTCGTTCCCAGGCGGGTGAAGACCGAGCCGAAGATATTGGAGGCCACGGCAAGAAAGAGGATCATGCTCGATGTCTGAATCGTTTTGAAAGCCGCCTCTTTTAACACCTCCTTGGTTAACTTACGGTAGGCAATCGTAAGGAGCAGCGCTCCCGAGGCCGCCATGGCCGCGGCTTCGGTTGGAGTGGCCAGTCCTGCAATGATGCTCCCGAGGGCCGCAAAGATGATAAAGGCCATGGGAACGATGCCTGAGAATAACTCTTTCAGTATCTCCCGGGTCGAAGTGATCCGTTCCTCTTGCGGCACGGTAGGCCCCAGTTCAGGCCAGATATAACATTTGATAAGGGAATATCCACAATAGAGACCGGAGAGAAGCAGCCCTGGTATGATGGCCGCAACAAAGAGTTTAACAACAGAGACTCCGACCACCGGACCGATGACTACCAGCATTACGCTGGGAGGAATCAGAATTCCCAGTGTTCCTCCGGCAGTGATCACGCCCGCGGAAAGCCTCGTATTGTATCCGCTCTTAATCATCAGGGGGGCGGCCATCAAACCGATGACGGTCACAGAGGCCCCGACAATCCCTGTGGCTGTAGCAAAGACGGTCGCCGTTAAAAGGACGCCCAGGTATAACGAGCCTTTCATCCCTCCGAAGATCGACTGAAAGGATTTAAAGAGGCGCTCCATCAGTCCGGCATGCTCCAAGAGATGCCCCATAAAGATGAAGAGGGGAACTGCGGCCAGGGTCTCCTCCTTCATCAGGCCAAGGGTCTGGAAGACCATCAGATCAAAGACCCCTATTCCGAATCCGATGTAGCCGAAGACAACGGCCAGGATGATCAGTGTAAAGGCGATGGGAAAACCGACAAAGATCCCCGTGAGGAGGGAGCCTAAAAGGATCAATCCTAAATATTCGGGTCTCATGGCCATTCCCCCTTGACCGCGGCATAGACGCTTTTTAAAAATTCTGACACCCCCTGAATAAGAAGAAGGAGGGCGGTGAGGGGAATGACAGTTTTAAACGGATAGACAGGCGGCCGCCATGCGCCTGCCTCAGACTTCTCGAAGAGGCTCCAGGAATGGAGCGCTTCATTCAGCCCCGCAATCAGAAAGAAGATCATCCCGGGAAAGAAGAAGAAGAGGTAGAGGATGGCATCGATCCATCCCTGCCTTTTGGAAGACCATTTGTCATAAAAGATGTCGGTGCGAATATGTCCTTTATTATAAAGGGTGAAGGCCGCACCTAACATAAAGAGACCCCCGTAGAGCATATAGGCTAAATCATACGCCCATATCGTTGGAGTCTTGAATGCGTAGCGTGAAATGACCTCATAGGTCAACCCAAAAACAAGGGGAAAGATGAGCCACGCCGCCGCTTTCCCAGACCAGATGCTGATCTTGTCAATCGATTTGACTGTCTTTAATAATTTAGAAAAGATTTGTGCCATGTTCTTTACTCTCTTCCGTTATATTAATACTATTCCTTACCGAATCCCAACTTCAGGAAGAGGCCCTCCCTCCCCCATCGGAGGGGAGGGTAGACGCTTTCAACCGGATTCCCCCCTTTAGAAAAGGGGGGCGAGGGGGGATTTGAGACCTGTTAAAATCCCCCTCAATCCCCCTTTTACAAAGGGGGAGGTTAATAAGAATTATTTGACGACTGCCCCGAAGTCCCGCTATAAGCGGGATTCCAGGTGAAGTCTCGGACGAGGCGTAGATCCTTATTTCTTTTTTGGCCAGTAATAATCAGCCACCATCTCATAGGGCACATAGAAATCGCGCCTATACTCCACCATCTTCTTCGCATAATCTTTCTGTGAGGCATAGACCTTGGCAAAGAAGGGGTCTTTGGCCACATACTTTGCGGCCACCTTATCCCAGGCTTTCAGGATTTCGAGGATGACCTCTTGGGGAGTTTCCACCATCTTTACTCCATGTTTCGTTTTGAGCACCTCCAGGTCTTTTACATTTTTATCCACCAACTCGATCCAGGCCCGGAAGAGATTTTCCCGGCTGGCAATGTCAACGATGGCTTTGATATCCGCCGGCAGTTTATCCCAGGAGTCTTTATTGATGAGAAGCTCCAGAGTTCCGGTATGTCTGTGGATTCCAGGGGCATGATAAAATTTAACCACATCCTGGAATCCCAACTCCTTGTCCGTGGTGGGACACATAAAGGCAGCGCCATCGATCACGCCTCTTTCCAGGGCCGGAAGGATTTCGCCTCCTGGCATCGTAATCACTGTCACCCCTGCTTCTTTATAAATCTCGGCGGTCAAACCGCTTTCCCGCATCTTCAATCCTTTGAGGTCGGCCCAGGACTTGATCGGTTTCTTAAACCATCCGAGAGGTTCCGCAGCAATGATATCCGTTGGGAAGACCATCACCTTCATCTTCATGGCATCGAGGTAAAGCTCCCGGTATAATTCGAGGCCGCCTCCGTGATAGAGCCATTGGGCATAATCCACGTTATCCATTCCAAATGGCCCGCCCGCCACACTGGAGAAGAGATTGGCTGCCGGGTGCTTCCCTATCCAGTAGGCTGACCAGCCATGGCCGGCATCGATCGTCCCTTTGTGAACAGCTCCCAAAACCTCAAAGGCCGGAACGATGGCCCCGGCAGGCACGATATCAATCTTGAGCCTTCCACCGGTCATCTCTTCAATTCTCTTGGCGAGACCCACGGCGCTGGTGTGAAGGGCCATCCCAGCCGGCCAGGTGGTCTGCATTTTCCAGACGGTCTGGGCTTCTGTTTCTTTAACCGAAATACTCATTCCAAAAACCATCATCAAGCTTAAAATCAACAAAAATATCCTTTTCATTTCTCCCTCCTAATCAAGAATTTGTTTTAAAAACCATTCACAAAAACCTCTCTTTCCCCTTAGAACGAATTTTCATACCACCCCCTTTCTTTTATAAAAAGAACTTGTTGCGGTTTTTCTCCATCAGTAGGTTGAAGCGTTTCACATGATCCTGGATAAGGGTTCGTGTCTTTTGGGCATCCTTTTGCCTAATGGCCTCTACGATCTGACAAAGGTCTTGATAAATCTTTTCGGTTATATCCCTTTCTTTCGGAAGAAATTGATCGAAATACCTAAAGATATTGCCATAGATTGTTGAGAGAACCGATTCAAGCACCCTGTTGCCAGAGATTCTGGCCAGGCAGAGATGAAATTGATTGTCTTCTTTTATAACCTCTCTCCAGCTCTGCCGGCCTTTGCCGAGAAGCTTCTTAATCGATTCGAGAAGGGAATTCAATTCCTTAAGATCTTTTTTCTTCGCCCTTGTCGCCGCCTTTGCAGCCGCAAAACCCTCCACCTCCTCTCGAAACTCGGCTAACTCCTTTAAATCGACTTTTTGATACCGGAGTAAAAGGTCGAGGCTTTCGCTGACGGTTTGCGTATTGACAGGGCAGACAATGGCTCCTCCTCTCATCCCTGTCCGGATCTGGACCAGTTTCTTCTGCTCCAGTGTCCGGAGGCCCTCCCTCAGCGTTCCCCGGCTGACCTGAAAGGTTTCTCTTAACTGCCTTTCGCCTGGAAGCCGGTCCCCCGTTTTGAGCCTTCCCTCCAGGATGGCCTCCTGAATCTGGGAGACGATATCCTCAAACGCCCGGTTCTGTTTTGCCTTCTTAAAGATGGGGTTCATTTGAAATGGTTAAACCATTACACATTCAAAGGAAATATGTCAAGAGGATTTTGGGGACTAGCCAGAGGCGGTCGCGTCCTTTAAAACCACAGCCCCGGGGACAGGACAGACACAGGTGCAGATGCCGCACCCCCGGCAAACTTCATTGATCGTCACTTTCCCCTCCTTCACCTCAATGGCATTATAGAAGCAGGAACGCATACACTTCTTGCAGTTCGTGCATAACTCTCGAACGATGAGAGCACGTTCCCGGGGAAGGGATTCCATCTCCTCGTAAGTCATAGCGGCTTTAGCCGCCACCCCGATGATCTCCTGGACGGAGGAATAGCCCTTGCGATTTAAAAATTCTTCTACTCCTTTGATCACCCTTCCAAGATAACCGTATCCTTTCAACATCACGACGGAGCAGAGTTGAACCAGGGTTGCTCCGGACATAATGAACTCCACCACGTCCTTCCAGTCATAGACGCCATTTGTCCCTGTAATGGGAATATCCAGGCCCGTATAAACTTTTGAAACCCATCGTAAGGTCAACGGCTTTACCCAGGGGCCTCCGACCCCGGCCCATCCATGGATATAAGGTTTTCCTGTCTCGATATCGAGGCAGAAGCCGACAAAACGGTTAATGATGGTCACCGCCGAGGCGCCAGCGGATTGAACCGCCCTCGCCATTTCTACTACATCCGCCAGCTGGGGAGTGAGTTTGACGATCACCGGAATCTTTACCGATCTCGAAACTTCATAAGTGATTTCCGAAGCAGCATTTCTGTCCTGCCCAACCAGCATGCCCGTGGGAGTTCCCTTCATCTCTGATGGATGGGGACATCCGAAGTTAAGCTCGATCAGTCTGATTCCGGTATCCTCTATCATTTTGGACAGCGTAACCCAGCTCTCGACGGTCGTTCCGGCCACGCTTCCTATGACCACGCAGTCCTGTTTCAGACCAGAGGTATTGGCCTCTTTCAGCTCCTCCATCCATTCCTCCGGGGTCTCTTCGGCCAGTCCGGTCCGTCCATAGAAGGTGAAGAGCCTTGGAACTTTTCCTCTGCAGACATTGTGCGCTTCGTCAAGATAGCGCCATTTCGACATCCGGGTCAAACGCCGAAGGGCTTCGGAGTCGGTGACAGTCTTAGCCACCAGTCCCCCTGCTCCTGTTTTGATGACCTGTCTCATATTGCGGGCGGAAAGGGTTGGCTCCGCAGAAGCCGCAATAATCGGATTTTTAAAATTCACCCCGCAAAATTGAACTTTCAAATCAGCCATATGAAATCACCCTCTCTTCCCATCTTTCAAACTTACCGCAACCTGTCATTCCGTGCTTGACTGAGCCTGCCCCGTACTTGATACGGGGGAATCCAGTTTTTTCTATTGAACCTGAAATCAAGTTCTTTTATATAGGCCCCTT
>DYHU01000029.1:16419-21291 GCA_020724025.1 Syntrophorhabdus sp.
GGAATCCAGTTTTTTCTATTGAACCTGAAATCAAGTTCTTTTATATAGGCCCCTTCTTGTGCAGGGACAGGTCTGGATTCCTGCTGGAGTTTACCCCGTACTCTGTTACGGGGCAGGAATGACTTAAAAACCCTGTCTATCTTTCTTCAGTGCCTTCAGGATCTTTTCGGATGTGATGGGGAGTTCTGTAAACCGCACGCCAATGGCATGATAGATGGCATTGGCCACTGCAGCAGGTGTGGGGTTGAGCGCCGGCTCCCCAATTCCTTTGGCTCCGAACGGGCCATTCGGATCAACCGGTTCCACTAAAATGGACTGAATCGGAGGAATATCGAGCGGGCCCGGCATGACATAATCTCTGAAATCGGGATTAAGGACCTTTCCCTTTTCAACGATCATATCCTCCATCAATGCCCACCCAATCCCCTGTGTCACACCACCGTGAATCTGTCCTTCGGTGGTCTGCGGATTGATAGCCTGTCCCACATCGTGAGCCGCGGTGTAGTGGAGCAGGTGGACATGACCTGTCTCTGTGTCCACCTCCACCTCGGCAATCTGACAGGCAAACGGGTAAGCCGGCGCGATATTCCCATACTTGGTCACCGGATCGGGAAGAACCGTATCCGGAGCCCAGAATCCGGTCCCCACAATGGGAGAACCGCCCCGCCTGAGCAGACCGATCTCCGCCACCTTCTCAAAGGGAAGAGTTCTTTCAGGCTCATCCCTCACATAGATCTTTCCTTCCCTGGCCTCCAGTTCGGAAGGGATCGTTTCAAATACCTCTGCGGCCACCTCGAGGATCTGTCGTTTTGCATCCTGGGCAGCCGCCCTCACACCATTTCCACCGAAGACCGTCCCGCGCGTGGCAAAACTGCCCAGACCGAACGGACTGATGTCGGTGTCCACTGGAGCCACTTCAATCCGGTCAAGGGTGACGCCCAGTTCCTCTGCAACAATCTGGGCGAAGACCGTTCGTTGTCCCTGTCCCATGTCCGACTCCCCATGATAGACCAGAACTTTGCCTTCCCTTCCGATCCGAACGATCCCCGCCCCACCATCGAATTCCCGTGAGAAGGCGCGATTTCCGGAGACATGGTTACAGCAGGCCAGTCCCAATCCACGGGCAAAACGTTTCTCCCGTCGCTTCTCCATCCATCCGGATCTCTCCACAGCCTTCCGGACGCACTCCTCCAACCCCGAAGAGCCGATCTGCCAGCCGTGGATGGAGACCTCGCCGGTCTTAAGTCCATTCTTGATGCGCAGTTCCGCCGGATCCATATCCAACGCCTTTGCAATCATATCGAGGGAACTCTCAAGGGCAAAGGTCATCTGGGCATTTCCGAAGCCCCGGAAACAACTTGTGGGAACGGTATTGGTGTAAACGGTGAGACCTTCGGTTCTCAGATGCTCGAAGCGGTAAAGGGAATCGACGCGATAACAGGCGGTGGCCACAATGGCCATCGAATAGACCGCTCTTGCTCCGGACGCACCGATGATCTTCACTTCTTTGCCGGCCAGTGTTCCATCCTTTTTAGCGCCTAATTTGAGATCGATATACATGGGGACCCGCGGATTGCCCGCCATAAAATCCTCCTCCCGGCTATTCACCATCCGGACGGGCTTTCCCGTCTTTTGACTCAAGACAGAGGCCGCCAGATGGAGATTCGTCTCCATCTTTCCACCGAAGGCACCTCCATAATAAGGGACGATCACCCGAATCTTCTCCAGCGGTAAACCCAGGGCCTTTGCATAGGTGATTCGCGTCATCGAAGGAATCTGCGTGGCAAGATAGAGGGTCAATTTCCCTGTGGGCTCGAAATGGGCAACGCAGGCCATGGGCTCGAGATAGGCCTGGTAGACCTGATTGGTGTGGTAGCGCTCCGAGTGCACGACATCGCACTCCCTAAATGCCCTGTCCACATCTCCTTTGTTCAATTTGAATTCCGATACAATGTTTCTCTCTTTGTCATGAATCAGTGGAGCTCCGGGCCGCATGGCTTCAACAGGATCAAAAACTGCGGGAAGATCCTCGTACTCCACGCGGATCAAATCGAGGGCCTCCTCGGCCGTATCCTCATCAACCGCCGCCACAGCGGCCACCTCATCTCCGATAAATCGGACCTTCTCCACAGCAAAGATCGTCCAGTCCTCTGTCCTCGGACCAAAAGGTATTTTTGGCGTATCGTCCGCGGTGACGGTCGCCTTCACTCCCCGAATACGCTTTGCCTTTGAAAGATCGATTTGCAGGATGCGAGCATGGGGATGGGGACTCCGGAGGATCTTACCATAGAGCATCCCGGGAAGTTGAATGTCAGAAACGAATTCCGCAACTCCCAGGGCTCGCTCCTTTGCATCGATCTGGGGAACCGAATGGCCAACGACGGAGTACTTCACCATTTTTGGATCTCCCTCAATCTTTCCTCATCAACCCTTCTGCTTTGTCAGGGAAGAGATCGCCTCCACAATCTTCTGATATCCGGTGCAGCGGCAGAGATTTCCGACCAGACCTTCACGGATCTCTCTCTCACCTATGTTCGGGTTTCTATCTAAGAGGACCCTTGCGGAGAGGATCATCCCGGGGGTGCAAAATCCGCATTGAATGGCTCCGTGTTTGATAAAGGCCTCCTGGATGGGATGAATCTTCCCTCCACTGGCCAATCCTTCAATCGTAATAACCCTTCTGCCATCCGCCTGCAAAGCCAGGACCAGGCAGGAGTTGACCGGCTCACCATCCAGCAAAACGGTGCAGGCGCCGCATTCTCCGGCGCCACAGCCCTCTTTTGTTCCTCTCAATCCCAGGTCATTGCGCAACACATCCAGAAGCGTTCGGTTCGCCGGAATTTCGAGTTCAAAATACTCTCCGTTTACACTCAGGCTCAAGGGATACTTCATTGATCTATCTCCATTCAGATTCCGGTCAGATGAATGGGAAGCCCGAGACATTCTTTGATCGCCCTCTCGACCAGCACCTTGATCATCTCTCTCCGATATTCGGCAGAGGCGCGAATATCGGAGATGGGCTGACATTCGTTTTGCGCACGCTCAGCCGCATGGTGGATCATATGTTCATCTATGGGTTTACCTTCCAGGACCCTCTCTGTCTCTCTGATTCTAATCGGAGTCGGAGAGACCGAACCTAAAGCAATCCGGACTTCTTCAAACTTCTCTCTCTTTCGATCTACGGTCAGGAGAACAGCCGCACTCACCAGGGCCAGGTCCATGCTCTTTCTTCGCCCCAATTTGAGATATGAGAACGAACTATTGGCAGGCGGTTTGGGGATGATAATCTCTTTGAGCATCTCATCATCCCCAAGAACGGTCTGCCCTGGCCCTATAAAGAAGGATTCAAGGGGAAGGCGACGCTCTCCTCTTCTGCTTGTGAGACAGACTTTTGCCTCCAGAACGAGCAGGGGGGAAGCCGTATCGGCGGAGGGAGAAGCATTGCAGAGATTCCCGCCAAGGGTCCCCAGATGGCGAATCTGCGGAGAACCTATCTTATGGGCGGCCAATGCGAGGAGTTTCCATCCGTCCTTCAGTAAGGCTGAACTTTCAAGATCCGCATGCCTTGCAAGAGCGCCGATCCGAAGCGATTCTCCATCTATTTCTATCCTTCTCAATCCGGACAGATTGAGCAGATTGATCAGTTTCTGTGGAAGGACCAGCCTCTGCTTCATCTGGACGAGCAGGTCCGTCCCGCCGGCAATCAATCTGGCATCTTTTCCATACCGGACGAGTAAGTCAAAGACTTCCGGGAGGGAAGAGGGATCAAAAAATTCAAATCGCCTGAGTCGCATTGCGAAGGTTCACCCGATTCTGTCCCTGGCGGCATGAGATAAAATCAGCCCTAAAGGGCTGAGTTACGGCCATGATTTATGTGTAACTCAAGGCTTCAGCCTTGACGAAGCTTCGGTTTATAAGATCCGATCCTTGACGGCTGGAAATTCTCGCCTCACTTTTGAGACCTTTTCCAGGTCGATTTCAGCTCGAAGGATACACTCCTCATCCCCGCCGCTTGCAAGAATGGTCCCCCAGGGATCGACGATCATGCTATGGCCGCAGAACTGGATTCCCCGGTTCTTTCCCGCACAGTTGCTTGAGATGAGGAAACCGCTATTCTCAGTGGCCCTGATCCGGTTAAACATCAACCAGTGTTCCAATCGTGGATAGGGCCATCCCGAGGCCACTAAAAATAATTCAGCCCCTTTATCCAGCATGATCCTGAAGAGTTCCGGAAACCGGAGGTCGTAGCAGGTGCACATTCCGATTTTGCCCAGGGGGGTTTCAACCACCACCACTTCACTGCCGTGTGAAAGAATCTGGCTCTCCTCGGATCCATATCCGAAGAGATGGATCTTCCGATACCTGGCGATCAACTTCCCGTCGGGATCAAAAAGAAGGCTGGTGTTGAATAATTTTCCATCCTCCTCTTCCACAAAACTTCCGGTATGGAGATAAAACCCATGCTCCTTAGCCTTTTGGGACATCCTCCGGGCCGTCTCTCCGCTCACCGTCTCCGACTCTTTCGAATAGAGATCGAAGGAGAAGTAGCCGATGTTCCATATCTCGGGAAGGATGACGAGGTTTGCGCCCTTCACCTGATCCAGGAGCGATTCGACCCGCTCAATTCTCCGGGGCTTATCCTCCTCTCCAATCCATAGCTGAATCGATGCTACATTGAACATCTTCCTGTCTCCCCAGGCTATCTACTCAGTAACACTTTAGTTTTTTGAAAAAAGGGTCTGATAAAGATGCCACGATATCCCAAATCCCCCTCAATCCCCCTTTTTTAAAGGGGGAAGCATTTCTCCTCCCTTTGGAAACTGACCGTGTCCCATAAGTCAGGTGGCTGGGCACAAGGAAGGGGGCATGACC
>DYHU01000281.1 GCA_020724025.1 Syntrophorhabdus sp.
GGGAGAAAAGATTCAAATACTATCTTTCTATGTCGCCTGGGGTTCAGGGAAGGGGGATCTCGATGTTTCGGAGGTTCAGAGGGTATTAAAGCATGGATATATCCCTATGATTACTTGGGAGCCGTGGCGAAGGACTCAGGAATTACCGGGAGGTGTACGGCCCGAGAATCAACCCGATTTCTCACTTTCGGAGATCCTGAGAGGGAGGTTTGACGCTTATATCATGTCCTGGGCTCTCGATCTGAAGGGGATTTCAGGGCCTGTCTTCTTCCGGCCCATGCATGAAATGAATGGAAATTGGTATCCCTGGTGTGGAAAAGTAAATGGAAATCGACCTGAGGAGTATATCGAAACCTGGCGTTATATCCGATCTTTTTTCAGAGATGCCCGAAGCGATCAACTTTTCTGGGTCTGGTCTCCCTATGCCCATTCTGTGCCAAAGGAATCGGGCAATGAAATTTGGCGATACTATCCAGGAAAAGAAGAAGTCGATTGGTTGGCTTTAGATGGTTATAACTGGGGAGGGACCCGGGAATGGTCAACATGGAAAAGTTTTGAAGAGATTTTTAAAGAGGGCTATGAGATCCTGAGTCAGCTCTCTCCCGAAAAACCTTTCATGATTGCAGAGACGGGTTGCGTGGAAGAGGGAGGGAGTAAGGAGAAGTGGATTGAGGAGGCTTTTGAGGCGTTAAGGATCAAGTTTCCAAAAATCAGGACCTTGGTTTGGTTTAATTGTGAGAAGGAATGCGACTGGAGAATAGAATCTTCCCTTCAGTCTTTGCACTCTTTTCGAAGAGGGGTAACAAATTGGGCCTCTTATAGTGAACGTGATGAATAAGGTGACATAAAGACCCAGGCTTTGTCATTCCCGCGCAGGCGGGAATCCAGACTTGTCCCTGCGAAGGCAGGGAACCAAGCAAAAACCTGGATTCCTGCTTCCGCAGGAATGACTTTAATGGATTGCACTTTAATTATGTCGTTTATTATAGATGATGGAATCGTAAAAAGTCGTCATTCCCGTGAAAACGGGAATCCAGAAAATTCTAACTACATGAAAATACTGGATTCCTGCTTGCGCAGGAATGACAGAAAATAGCCTTTTCAGACTTTTTACGAGACCATCATAGATAGGATTCAAAAAAGCTCATTTCTTGAGTTGGATAAGGAGAAGGCCATGGAAAAAATAATCAAATATTTTCTCATTATCTTCGTGTCGGCTTTTATCGGGATGGTAATTGAAAGAGATACAGCCTACGGTCTCTCTATGACCATTGACGCCATAGAAGATGCCGGTCAGGCACCTGGGCAAGAGAACTATGTTCAGTTCAGGTATGGTAACAACGAGACCCTCGTCATCACCACGGCAATGGTTCCCAGCCGGTGGGCTTCGGCAGATGAGGTTAAAAGCTTTGCGGACTCACAAAATATTACTGGGTGGAAATTGGAATCTGCCGGCAACATCTGGTCTTCCGACCCTATTATCGGAGATGCCCTCACCGGTCTCCATGAAGGAATTTACAGAATTTCTGTTTTGAACGGGGCCTTTATGTATGATTCTTTCGGGAGCGGGTGGAGTCCATATGAAAACGAATGGCGGTGGCAACTTCATATCCAGGCCCTCCGGGCGATTATAGATGGTGAGATCAAGGATTACTTTGATTTTATGTTGGGATCAATAGACCCCTACGACACGTCAGAATTGGCTTTACAGGCAAGCCTCGGGGATTATTTGGATATTCGTTTAGCTGATGGAGGGTCACTGATTTTCTGGATATGGGATAATCCTAATTCCAGTGACAATTTTGGAAGCCTTTCTGTTGGTGTTGTTCTCATACCAGAACCATCTACCTTCATCCTTGTTGGAACAGGATTGCTTCTCCTCCTGAGGCGATACCGAAAACACATGTCGGCTCATTAACCTAATTTGGTCAGGCTGCACGGCAACACTTAACTCGTCTGGAGGCCCCATGAAAGACATTCTCGACCAAATGGAAGAACATATTGCGGCGATTCGAAATCTACAGAGAAATTTCGACTTCCACTCCAAACGCCTTGAAAAACTGATGGTTTTCCTAAATCATTCGCATCAAAAAAAGAATAACGATGATAACATTAAAGTTCCCGAATACTCAGGGGATGATCTCAATTCATAATTGATGGTCTCGTAAAAAGTCTGAAAAGGCTATTTTCTGTCATTCCTGCGCAAGCAGGAATCCAGTCTTTTCATGTAGTTAGAATTTCCTGGATTCCCGTTTTCACGGGAATGACGACTTTTTACGAGTTCATCATAATTCTTCATTAAAAAAAATGAAATACTCACCATTTACTCAAAACAATATTTTTCCAAAATCATACTTTCTTCACCAATTATGGCTTGAAAAGCGGAGAGCGGATCGTTCTAAATCTCCTTTTTCTATTGCCCTCTTCTATTGCAAGCAAGAAACGGCGCAGGAGGGGAAATTGTATAAGAAAATATCAAACTCTATCCACTCCAATACTCGTGAGACAGATATCAAAGGGTGGGTTGATCAAGATGTGATCGGGTTGATTCTCCCGGATACCGATGGACAAGGGGTGCAGTGCTGTATCAACAAGATTATGAACGGCAACGGAGAAAAACATCTATCAGTGATCACTGGAACCTATCCGGATACTATCATTCAAGGACTTCTCTGCGAGGAGCAGGAAAACCCCGACTTTTTCCCCCTCGATATAGATGAAACAATAAAGCCCAAAGGTTTTGAAGCTTATCTGAAGAGAGTAATGGATGTGATAGGATCTATTGCGGGCATACTTCTTTTTTCACCCATCATGATTCTCACCGGCATCGCCATCAAAATAAATTCTCCAGGCCCGACCATCTTTAAACAAACACGATTGGGCATGAAAGGAGTTCCGTTCTCCTTTTATAAATTTCGATCCATGTACCGGAATGTGAATGATCAAATCCACCGTGATTATGTCACCCATTTAATTCAAGGCAATCTTGATCAGATCAATCAGGGTGATCAGAAAGCCCCTCTTTATAAGATGAAATCGGATCCTCGGGTGACCTGGGTTGGGAAAATCATTCGAAAAACGAGCATTGATGAACTCCCTCAATTCTTCAACGTATTCAAAGGCGAGATGAGTCTGGTGGGACCTCGCCCCCCCATTCATTATGAAGTCGAGAAATATGAACCCTGGCAACTCAGAAGGATTCTGGAGGTCAAACCTGGTATGACCGGATTATGGCAGGTGGATGGGAGAAGCAGGACATCCTTTGATCATATGGTTCGTTTGGATCTGAAATATGCCCAGAATTGGTCTTTCTGGCTCGATCTGAAAATCCTGATAAAAACGGTTAGAGCGGTGATCCGCCCCGAAGGCGCCCTGTAGTTAAGGTATAAGAGAAGGCTTAAGGTTAGAGGTTGGAGGCAAGGGATGAGAGGTAAGCCAAATAGGACTAAGGCTTTTGCCTATGTCCTTAAGCAAAGCTTTCCTCTAACCTCAAACATTTAAAGGGAGGAAGTTATGAAGATCGCAGTTATTGGTTGTGGTTATTGGGGCCCGAATCTGGCAAGGAATTTCATTCAGTCCAATAAGGTTAAGCAGTTAATCTGTTGCGATCTCGATCCGAAAAGATTAGACCGGATGAAGGGTCTTTATCCCTCAATTGAGGCGTCAACAGACTACAGAGAGCTTCTTGACAGACCTGACCTGGATGCGGCGGTCATTGCCACTCCTGTTAAAACTCATTATCCGATTGCAAAAGACTTTCTTTCTCATGGGAAACATGTCTTAGTTGAGAAACCGTTTACCCAGTCCTACGAGACCGCTCTGGAATTGATAAAACTGGCTGAAGAGAGACAGAAAGTCCTGATGGTTGACCACACATTTGAATATACAGCCGCTGTGAACAAGATCAAATCAGTTATAGAAGATGGAGAGCTTGGTAAGATTCTCTATATCAGTTGTATTCGGGTCAACCTTGGACTATTTCAACCTGATATTAATGTCGTATGGGATCTTGCCCCCCACGATATTTCAACCATTCTCTATATTATGGGAGAAACACCGGTATCCGTAAACTGTCAGGGAAAGGCACATTTTTTCTCTGAAATGGAAGACGTCGCTACCACAACGCTCAATTTTAAAAATGGCCTTATTGCCTTCATCCACAGCAGTTGGCTTGATCCCAACAAGATTCGCCGAACGACCATTGTGGGGTCAAGAAGAATGCTTGTTTATGACGATATTGAGCCTCAAGAGAAGATTAAAATTTATGATAAAGGAGTGGACGTCCCTCCTTACTATGATACCTATGCGGATTTCAATTTTTCTTACCGATATGGGGATATCCACAGCCCAAGAATTGAGGACTATGAACCGCTGAAGAAAGAATGCGATCACTTTATCGAATGCATTAAAAGAGGAATGTCTCCTATCAGTGATGGCTACAGTGGTTTGCGCGTTGTCTCAATTCTTGAAGCAACCAGCAAGTCGTTGAAGCTCTCAGGAAAAGCCGTACAAATCCAAGGAATAAAAGAATTAACGAAAAAAAATCGAAGCAACGGAAACGGTTTTCAAATGGCAAACGTTTAGAGATGAGCACGATGAAGGTTAGAGGTAAGAGGTTGGAGGCA
>DYHU01000282.1 GCA_020724025.1 Syntrophorhabdus sp.
GAGTAAAAAGATATTCGATGGTCCGATTCAGCATCTTTGCCCCTTTTACCTCTGTTTCAAATAAAGGCACAATCGCCCTCACCCTGTCTCCGAATATCTTCCAGATCTCCGCCATATGCTCATCTTGCATCTGAATCCGGTTGAGGACGAACTCGACCGTATCTTCGCCCACTTGAGCCTTCTGAATGACGCCGTTGACAATCACACCACCCACTGGAATCCCAAATTCGTGGAACCAATTGATGAATCGGGTGATAACAGCGATGGGAAGGCTTTCAGGTAGTGTCACAAAAAAGAAGGCAGTCAGAGCTTCATCGGTCAGGAGGTTTTTGGCATTGCCCATTCTATCCTTGAAACTTAATAGGTAATTCAGGAGAGGGTCTTTTTTTTCTTTTTTCGAGAAGGAAAGCATCTCCCTCAGCGATTTTGCCTCCTCTCGGCTCTTCAGCATCTTCTCCACCCAAAGGGAGTAGACCTTCGACATTCCGAGAAGGCGCCTTGCATTCGCTGTGGGAGCAGTATCGAAGACGTAAAAATCATATTCATCCCTGAACATGAGATCCACCATGTTTTCAAACATAGCCGACTCTTCGAAGGCAGGATTCATAGTGGCGGATTCGATGAAATCCTCTGCTTTCGTCGTGATATCTGCAAATTTGAGAAACCAGTTGATCTTCTCTCGGATTTCTCGTTTGGACCGTTCGATCGTATCCCGTGTATCGATCTCGAAGGCATAGCATTTCTCTTCGTCGCAGACGATGGCTGCTTTTCCAAAGACATCTTTTTCTAAGAGGTTAGAAAGGCTATGGACAGGATTGGTCGAGGCGAGCAACGTCTTCTTCCCCTGCTTGGCTGACCAGAGAGCTGCTGCCCCAGCCATGACCGTCTTTCCCACGCCCCCTTTTCCTCCGAAGAATATATATTTCAGCCGGGGATGATCCTTCAAGAACTTCTCCATACTGATTGCAATTTGGTTCACTTTAGAACTCCCGCTTTCTGTTTTTCCTTGCTGCCTTCTGCTTTCTGATCACTGGTTACTGATCACTGATACCTATCCGCTAAAATTCTCCGAACATCGTCCTTGCCATCTTTTCAATCATTGGAAGGCCGGTGACATCCCGTTCCATCTCAGGCACAGATGCTAAAATTTGTTTACCAAAAGTGGTGTCAATCACCTTCAGGTAATGTTCCTCCATCGTGAGACGATTTTTTAAATATTCGGGAATATTTTGGTCCTTCAATCCAAGAGGCAGAACCCGATTGATGATATATCCACTTAAAGGGACATCGAACTTAGCAAAAAGTGCTGCCGCTTTTAGGGTGTCCTTGATGATCATCTCCTCAGCTGTTATGACAAAAAAGAAGGCTGTCTTTTGTTTATCTGTCAGGATGCTTGCGGATTTGTTGATCCGGTCTTTGATAAAAAGAAGTTCATTCAAGATCGCATCTTCATCCAATTCCTTCTCGCGCCGGATCACAGCCGCCACCTGGTCATATTCCCTCATCTGTTCTCGGAGGCCGGTGATCTTATCGATCCAGGCATCATAGACGGATGCCATGCTCAAATAGTAAAGGGCATGGCCTAACGGCACCAAATCGTAAATATAGTAGTCATAGCCGCCTTTGACGACGATATCAACCACCTCATCAAAAATGGCGCTTTCCTCCATGGCGGGCTCTGCCGCAGCAGCCTGGATATAACTCTCGATCTCATCTGGAATCTTATCCATTCCATACATATCAAAGATCTTCTGCCGGATCTCCTGTTGATATTCCTTCACACGCCGGTCAGCATCAATCTCCTGTGCATAAAGGTTGGGAATGATTTCGGTTGGTCCCTTTCCAAAAATATCTCTTTCGAAGATATCCGTTAATGAGGCTTGTGGATCAACAGAAAAGACCAAAACCTTTTTCCCTTTTTTGGCTAAATAATAGGCGGTAGCTGCTGAAAAAGTGGTTTTCCCCAATCCACCCTTTCCACCAAACATGATGTATCGCCGATCCGGAAATTTCTCAAATATATCTGCTAATGGAATTGGAATCACCCCTTTACCCCCTCCTCTCCTCCCCCTTAAAAAAGGGGGAGGGGTGGGTGGGGGTTACGCTAACGCATCTGTCAAATCCTTTTCCCTCAACATCCTTCGCTTCCAGGTGGAAATCTGGGGAACGACGTAAGGCAATAATCGTAAGGAATAGTAAGGAGGCAGGATGGGAACGCCTAACATATCTCCCATGGTAATAAGGATAAAGAGGTGCTCCATGCTCGCCCTTGTCTTCAATGCAAACCGGGCGGAGTCGTGAGCCGCCACCCCGTAGACAAATTCCTTAACGGCCTGAAAAAATCCCCCTTTCTTCTTTTCTTCCTCTGACATAAAAACTCCTTTGCTCTAAATTACCCCTCAAAAAAATTATCTCCTCCCCCCCTTGTGGGGGAGGATTGAGGTGGGGGGTAAAACCATTTCATCTCCACCCCCACCCACACCCTCCCCCATCCAGGGGGAGGGTAATTATTTTAAAGGTGGGGGAAATATCTAATCTTTGAACTTTGAGCTCCCCTACGCCTTCGCAGGCGCTCCTTCTGCTCTTATGGCTCGATAACGGCCAAAAGCCTTCCATCCTTCCACGGCCAGAATAATCGCAGCAATAACGAGGAAGAATCCGACAAGCCCCATGAGCGTATTTCCAACTAAGGCCTCTGCTCCCTTTACGGCCCCTGTAAAAACTTTGCTGAGCAGTCCATAAGAGGTATAGAGGAGAGCGGCCACAGTTGTAACAAACATGAAGATCATCGGATAAAAGGTCCAGGCATAGTTCTTTCCCTCCGACATCAACCAGGCAGTAACCAGCATTAATGCCAGAGAGGCCATCAATTGATTTGCTCCTCCGAACAAGACCCAGAGGTATTGCCACCATCCTGTCAAGACCAATAGTATTCCGAGAAGGCTGGCGACGATGGTCCCGATATGGGCATTCTTGAAGATGGGGCTTACATCACTCAACAACTCCGAAGTGGCGACCTTCATAAACCTCACGACCAGTTGCATGATCGTAATGGCCAAGACAATCATCATTACACTTCCATAGGACCGCCCTAATTCGGCTGGGAGCCCTAATGCTCCTAAAAATTTCGATACACCTGCTGCAAACACACCTGCGGGCCCCTTAGCTACTGCTGCCCCATATTCGGCAGGCGAAGCGTAAATCGCTCCAGCAATGACTAATGCGAAGAGGGCAAGCATCATCTCCACAAACATCACCCCACCTCCAACAGGACGGGCATCTACTTCGCTCTCCAGTTGCCGGGCCGTTCCTGAACTCGAAACAATGCTGTGCCACCCTGAGATGGCCCCACAGGCAATGGTTACAAACATGATGGGCCAAATGGGACCAATTTTGATGGAAAAACTGGTAGTTGCAGGAAGGGAAAAATCAGGATGAAGGACAAACACCCCAATAATCCCGAAGAAAAGCCCTAAGAAAACAATGTAAGAGGCGACATAGTTGATGGGGAGCGCAAATCTCCAGATGGGCAAAACAGCTCCAAAGTAACAAAAAACAAATGCGGCAATCGCCCATACAAGTCGGCTATTGGCAAGCTCAGCCCCAATAATCTTATCAGAGGGTCCTATTGTCCCAAGATATATCCCAATCAGAGCAATTACAACTGTGACTACTGTTGTCAGGATGATATCCTTCTTCCAGCGATAAATCATCTGTCCAGCCAGAACTCCACCAATGGTGAGGAAAAGCCATGCCATGGGGGAGGCCTTAAGCCCAATGGCTGTGCTGACCACCACATTTCCAAATGCACCTGCAATAAGCAGCAGATAAAAATAGATGAAGGAAAGAAGAATGATTCTTGCCCTCGGCGAAATCAGTGTGTGGCTCAAGCCGCCGAATGAAGCTCCTTCCTTTCGCATGGCCACCATGGCGCTCGAATAGTCCTGAACCCAACCGATGAAGAGAGCCCCTAAAAGAATCCAGAGCAATGCAGGGAGCCATCCCCACTGAATAGCAATAATTGGACCGATGATCGGTCCTGCACCTGCAATCGATTTAAATTGATAACCGAAGAGTATATTCTTGCTGGTGGGCATGAAATCCACCCCATCCATATACATCTTGGCTGGGGTGGCCTTTTTAGGGTCGGCTTTTATGATTTTTGTATCAATATACTTTGCGTAAACGCGGTAACCGATAAAGAAAACAATAAACCCTAAGATTAAGACAACTACTGAATTCATAATTTTACCTCCTTGTGGTTATCAAACCACCCATGAGATATCGATGAATTCCCCACCCTATTCCTCTTTTTTTGTGACGCTCTCCTCACCTCCTTTAAAATCCCCCCAGCCCCCCTTTTCTAAAGGGGGGCTGGGGGGATTAATGGCTTTATTATATTCCGATGCTTTTTTTTGTCAAATAGAAAATAGCGGGACAAGAATGTCCCGCCTATCGCGATAGGTGGGGTTTTCTAACCCCGCCCAACACCTAAACAAAAATATTTGAAATTTCCCCAGTTTAATTCCCTCCCCCTTGACGGGGGAGGGTGAGGG
>DYHU01000283.1 GCA_020724025.1 Syntrophorhabdus sp.
ACGGGAATCCAGAAGGGTTTATCTTTAAAAATAGTATTAAGAATCGCTCAATTTAGGTATAATTTTTTCACACCTTCTCAGGGTTTACAGAAGAAGGCTTCCGATGATGATCGCCAGGGTAGCAATCCAGCCAATCGTGGCAGAAGGAAGATCGGTCATCATTCCCCCAAAAAGACCGATGAGCGAAGCAATGGCGACCAGCCAGGCACCGATGGTCCCGGCAATCGGTTGACCGATATCCGTTTCTTCCATGACCTCTGCCCAGAAGAGTCCGAACTGATATCTGACAACGCCAGATACAGAGGTCAACAGGGCGACCCCGATCAAACTGGCGATTGTGTTATTGAGCGTAATGATTTTTGATAGCACTGCATAAGGGACGATTCCTAGAGCATCGACCCCGGCGCTGATCACGACCGCACAGGCCGCACTTGAAATGAAGGCGATGAGAATGTAATTGATCCAGCAGTGGAGATTTCCGGGCCTCCATTCCCTCGATCTTTGTGTGGTGGGCAATAGGGTCATCCACATGGCATAGGGCAGGTAACCCAACAAGAAGTTACCGAAAAATCCAGGGATGGAGCCAGGCCCGAAGGTTCCACCGAAAAGGTCTCCGATGAGATTACCCATGGCCGTTCCCCAGGCACCTGCCGGACCGAAGAGCAGGCCGAAGACCATGGGAAAGATATTTGCCACACGCACCTCTGTAATGCCCGGGACAAGGGGGATGGCGATCTTAAAGGCGATCAGTGCGGCTCCGTAGATTGCCGCACAGAGCGCCACCAAAATGATCATCCTGGTATTTCTCCACATCCGAATCGACGCTTTCATCCTTCATTTCCTTATTGAAAAAGGACTTCAAATTCGAAAGATCGGATTAACTGATAATATTTTATTAAATTGGAATATGAAGTGTCAACCAGAAACCGAGGTTTTATTGAGATTCTTCATCGGATATGATATGAAAATGAGTCGTTAGAAGTAAAAGGAGTTGAATCGCGATGACGCAGACTTTTCCAGTAAAAAGTTCGAAGCAGACGGAGTTTATCGATATCACCCGCCCGGTGCAGGAGGCGGTTCAAAAGACCGGAGTAAAAGATGGCCTCTGTGTGATCTTTACTCCCCATACCACTGCCGCGGTGACGATCAACGAAAATGCCGATCCCAGCGTACCGAGAGATATTCTGATGGAGATCAATAAGATCGTTCCCTTCGAAGATCGATACCAACATACCGAAGGGAATGCTGCGGCCCATATCAAGTCGAGCCTCGTCGGTTGTTCCCAGACCCTTTTCATCGAATCGGGGAAACTCCTCCTCGGGACCTGGCAGGGGATCTTCTTCTGCGAATTCGATGGGCCCCGGAATCGACAGGTCTATGTCAAAGTGGTGAAGGGATAGAATGGATCGGGAAACCCTGTTTGGGGAAGTGGAGAAAATTTTAGATCAGGAATCCAGGCTGATTCATCTTCCTCCCCAGGGGAAGGTTGTCTTTGTGGGAGATACCCATGGAGATATTGATGCTTCGGAACAGGTCCTCCGCCATTACCTGAAGAAACCTTATCGAATCGTCTTCTTAGGCGATTATGTGGATCGAGGGGATGACTCCGAAGAGAACATCAACTATTTGCTTCGCATGAAGCTTGAACATCCGGAAGAAATTTTTCTCCTTTCGGGAAATCATGAGGGGCATATGGTTAAAGAGTTGCGCCCTGCCAATTTCTGGGAATCTCTTTCGCTCGAGGAGAGAGAACAATATGGACGGGTCTTCTCATCTTTGCCCCTTTGTGCTACTTCAGCCAATGGCATGGTGGCCCTTCACGGTGCGCTGCCCGAGTTGAAATCCTTTGAAGAGATCAATCAGATCGAATGTGGAGATTCAAATTGGGACAGGATCCTCTGGGGGGACTTTGTCGAAGGAGATGGAGATCTCCTGGGAGACCTGTGGGGAAGGCCCCGATTCGGAGGAGCCTATTTTGACCGGTTGATGGAAAGATATCGGAAAAAAATACTCGTGCGGTCCCATCAACCCCATGCGCCTTCATTGATGTTTAAGAAAAGGTGTATTACCATTTTCACTTCACAGGCCTATCTGCCGGTTCGGACGATTGTCATCGCCGATCTGGAAAAGGAGATCCGGGATGCAAGGGATGTGGTTATAGAAAGAATATAAATTCCAAATGTCAAAATTAAAATGTCAAATGAATGTCAAATTCCAAAATAAAATAATTTGATATTTGAGCTTTGGATTTGATTTGGCATTTGAACTTTGTCATTTGAAATGGGTGTTAGAAATGGTCAAATTTATCTCTTTTGACATGGATGGAACACTGGTTGATCCGGAGTTTACGGACTGGGTCTGGCTCCATGGGATCCCTAACCTTTATGCCCGGAAGAAAGGCCTTTCCTTCGACGAAGCAAAGGCCCTGGTCGTAGAGGAATACCGGAAGGTCGGGGAAGGGGCAATTGAGTGGTATGACATTAAATACTGGTTCAGGCTCTTTCAACTGGATCAGGCATGGAAGACCTTAATGGAACATTATGCCGACAAGATCAGCGCCTATGAGGATGCCTGTCACATTCTGGAGCGTTTGAAAGAGAGGTACCCTTTGGTTCTTACCTCCAATGCGGGAAGGGAGTTCATCGATATTGAGATGGAAGTCACGGGCATGGGGGGATATTTCGATCGTATCTTTTCAGCGACCTCTGACTTCCGGGTGGTAAAGAAGACGGCTCAATTTTATCAACGGGTCTGTGATATCCTTAAGGTTGCGCCGGAGGAAATCGTCCATGTCGGCGACCACTACGAATTCGACTATCTCGTTCCCCAGTCTCTGGGGATTCGAGCCTTCTTTGTGGACCGTTCGGGCAAAATGAACGGGGATTCCGTCCTCTCGGATTTGAGAGACCTGGAGAAGAAACTTCTTCCGATTGCAGATTGAAAAACCTCTGTCTGACATCGGGCGGAGATTGAAAGGCTTCTTCAATTTATGGTAGTATTTTGATGGTTGATTCAGGACGATGAGGAGGAGCGAATGGCATCCAACCCAAGAATATTGGTCGTCGATGACGAATTGATTGTTTGTGAGAGTTGTCAGCGGATTCTCGAAGAGGAAGGGTTAGAAGTGGAGATCGCTTTAAGCGGGACGGAAGCCTTCGGGAAGATGAAGGAGAATCCTTTTGATATCGTCATCACCGACCTTAAAATGCCAGGAATCGATGGCATGGAAGTGCTCAGGACATTGCGGAGAGAGTATCCGGATACGATTGTGATTATGATCACCGGTTTTTCTACTGTAGAGACAGCAGTCGAGGCCATGAAGTTAGGAGCCTTCGACTATATCCCCAAACCCTTTACCCCTGATGAAGTCTCCATCGTTGTGAAGAAGGCGATTGAGCAGAAGAACCTCCTCCTGGAAAACATCTATCTGCGACAGGAACTGCGTGAGAAGTACGGATTTCATAACATCGTCGGGAAGAGCAAGAAGATGCAAGAGATCTACCGGATCATTGCAAAGGTTGCTCCGACTGACAGCACGGTACTGATCAATGGACAGAGCGGCACGGGCAAGGAACTCATCGCCCGGGCCATCCATTTCAACAGCCCGAGAAGGGACAAACAATTTGTGACCGTTGACTGCGCCGTCCTTTCGGAGAATCTCCTCGAAAGCGAACTGTTCGGTCATATCAGAGGATCCTTCACCGGCGCCGTGACGACCAAGCCGGGACTCTTCGAAGTGGCGAACGGAGGAACGGTCTTTCTCGATGAGATCGGAAATATCAGCCTCGCCATTCAGGCAAAACTTCTGAGGGTATTGCAGGAGAGGGAGTTTACGCCAGTGGGAGGAACAAAAGCCAAGAAGGTTGACATCCGGCTCATCGCCGCCACCAATAAAGACCTGGAGAAAATGATCAAAGAGGAAACCTTTCGGGAAGATCTTTATTACCGTTTGAACATCGTTCCCATCCAACTTCCTCCCCTAAAGGAACGCCAGGATGATATTCCCATCCTGTTGGTCCATTTTCTCAAAAAATATTCCGAGGAAATGGGCAAGGCGATCAAAGGGTTTACCCCTGAGGCGATGGAGAGACTGATAAAGTATCCATGGCCTGGAAATGTGAGGGAACTGGAGAATGTGATCGAACGGACAGTCGTGATGATGGATGAGGAAATGGTCCGGGTTGAACATCTCATCCTGCCAGGCCAACAGGAGAGGGAGGGAATGGAGAGTCCGGTCCCGGTGACCAGTGAAGAATTAAAAGAAATCAAGAAGCAGCTCAGGGAAAAGGCCGTGGAGGATATAGAAAGGGCATTTGTCATCAATGCCCTGGAACGAAATGAATGGAATGTGACGAAGACGGCAGAGGAGGTGGGGATGCTCCGGCCAAATTTTCAGGCCCTGATGAGGAAGTATAGTCTCCGGGCGAGGGAAGAATAGTGGTGGAATGATGGAATAATGGAAGAATGGTGGAATCGTAAAAAGTCGTCATTCCCATGAAAACGGGAATCCAGAAAATTCTAACTACATGAAAATACTGTCCCGCCTTTGG
>DYHU01000284.1 GCA_020724025.1 Syntrophorhabdus sp.
AAATTTCTCTTCTTTCTTCAGGGGAGAGTTCCCTATTCTCCCCTCTCCCTTGACGGGAGAGGGTCAGGGTGAGGGGGGGGAATAAGGTTTTCAAATGAGTAGAGAAGAAGAATTAAAAAAAGAGGGCTGGGAGAAACGTTTTACCATTGATGAGCCAAGGCTATCGGAGATGGTGGAACAATATAAAGAACTCGGATTTGAGGTTCTTCTCGAGCCAGTGGACACCACCTCTGAAGAATGCACGACTTGCATCACTGCTTTCCATGATCGCTACAAGACCATCTACACCCGCAAAAAAAGTTGAGCCTTTCTCTATTAAATCTCAATATTCAAGCCTGACCCCTAAGATCCTTTGCATGACCCCTAAGATCCTTTGCAGGTGACAAAAGTCTCTTAAAATATAACAGGAAAGGCTTTGACCAGGGCAAGTTGGAGAGGGGGATAAAAGCCCTTTGAAAATCGGCCTGGCTTCTTTTCAAGGGGCTTAACAGAGCGGCGTTTAACTCTTGATCAATTTCGACTTTGATTTGCAATAAATGTTGAAAGGCAGTCGGCGAGTCCAATGTAAAAGTGGTTATCTGTCGCCTCTTTGATTTTTTTGGAAAAGGGAAGGACCCACGGTTTGAGAAATCGATTAAAAAAAACATTCCGGGTCTCCCTTATGGCCAGCGCCTTCTCCCTTTCCGACTTCTCCAGCGCCTCCACCTCCTTGTAAATCAAATAGTACATAAACTCCAATTCAACCGCGATGTGATCGGGAAGTTCTTTAAAGTCCTTATCCATAACCAGCCCTGCCTCTTTATACAGCCTGATCACCTCCATGGTCGAATCTCCCATCACTCTTCTTTCTCCCTCCAGATAGACAGAGCCATAGGGAGGAGCTTTAAGTTCGTAAGGACCCACGAAAAGTTTTGCATATTCAACCGTCAATTCCCCTTCGTCTGCCTCTAAAAAGGCCTTCTCCATCTCTGAGGAAAATACCGCCGCCTCAGCACAGATTTGGGTCAATGAATAGGTGAGGTTTTTGAAGAGTTTCTCTTGGAGAAATAGCTCTCTTTTGGGAAGATAGAAACAGGTTGACAAAAATCGGTAACTGTCCGCCATAAATCTTTCCTGCATGATGTCTTGTTGGCTTTCCATATCCAATTTCCAAAATATAAGGGGGACAGCCATACTTCAGGCATTCAGGGCTGTCTCCCCCACAATGAGTAACGTTTCTAAGCCTTTCTAACTTCTGCCTTGTAACTCCTTATATAATAAACATTTGGCCTGGTCCCCTTCTCACCCGGCTTCAGGAATTCTCCTTTACGATTCTTTAACTGACTAGCCTTATATTTTTTAAGGAGCTTACTCGCTTCACTCCCCGGGTCGCCCAGGTCTCCAAAGATCCGGGCCCTGGCAGGACAGGAAACGACACAGTAAGGCAGTTCTCCTTCCAACCCCCGGTGCTCACAGAAGATGCATTTTTCCACCTTTCCTTTTTCGCGCACGCTTGCATAATCGGAATGCTTGTAGAGTGTCCGATGTGGCGGAATATCTCCTGCCCTCTTAGCAACTTCAGCCCCTGAAGCAGTGCAGCCAGGAATAAGTTCTTTCGTATCCCTGTGAAAGGACTGGGGTTCGCTATCAGAATCGTTGAAGCTGATCACGCTGTAGGCGGCCTTCTCCTTATCCACATCTTTTGTGCTATATGGACAGGCTTCCTGGCAGAGCTGGCACCCGACACATCTTTCTTGATTGTGGATGGTCATGCCATTTTCGTGTTTGTGCATCGCCTTTGGCGTCACAGGGCATGCCTTCACGCAGGGAGCATCGGTGCAGTGATTACAGAGGACAGGCAGAGTGGCATATTTTACATTTGGAAATTTACCCTCTGTCTTAAAGATGAAATCCGCCCAGTTGAAGGTTTGCCCTTTGGCCCTGTCCTGAGTGTTATTCTCGGTTTTACAGGCGATCGCACAGGCTCCGCAGCCCACACACTTCTGCAAATCTATTACCATCCCATACTTCGGCATGATTCTATCCTCCTTTCTTAAATTCTATATTTCATATCTTTTCGATCTTCACCCTTGCATAGCCGTTTCTTACATTGCTACCGCTTAAGCGTTCTGTATCAGCCGGGAGTAATTCATTATTATTGCCTCCCCTCGGAATTCTCTTTTCATAATCCCGTGCGGCAATCCTTCCATAGGCCCAATGCCCCTGTCCAAAGCACTTTGTGACCGCTCCAGGACGCATACCCTCCCAGAGCCTTGCTTTAACCGTGATGCTTCCGGTAGGAGACGAAACTCTTACAGCATCCCCCTCTTTGATCCCGATTTTTGCGGCATCGGCAGGATTAATCTTGATCACATCATCCCATCTCTCATCTCCGGGGTCCACAGCCTTGAATTCCTGATACCAAGAGCAATTGGCCGTCCTTCCCTCCCTGTTGAGCCTTGATTTATAATCGACAAAGAGAAATGGATATTCCCTCTCATCACCGTGAAGGAAAGGAGGTTCGTAATGAGGAACGAACGAAAGCTCCCCTTTGGCGGAATATTTTGCGGCTTGAAGGACTTCATCGATACTGATTTTGTGCTTATCCCCATGCTCCTTTAATGCCTTTTTAAGCGTCTCGCTATAAAACTCAAATTTCTTAGTCACGGTGCTGAAATTTCCCCATTTCTTCTTATATTCATAAGGTTCGGAGTTATACATTCCTCTCCTTTTTAAGTCTTCCCAACCAGCGATCTTGTCCCCCTTAAGGGGCCCCTTCGGATTCCAGATGGGCGCCGTGTGTACTTTTACGGTAATCTTTGCCAGTTCTTTACCGTTTGAAGGGGTTTTCCCTGTCTCAGGGTCTTTAAACTCTGTTGAAAGATAGGCATAGAGTTTATCAAAGTCCTTCTCCTTGAGCTTTTGGGCCAACATCCAGACGACTTCTGTCTCTTCCTGTCTCACATCCCAGAGTGGCTTGATCACCTGCTGATGAAGCGAAAGATAGCCGTGAAGATTGGCCTTCGACTTTAAGTAAGCGGCATTTAGCTCAAACATATGGTGAGGGGCTGGCAGGACGATATCAGCAAACTGGGTCATCTCAGATGGATGTGTGACGATATGGGCATAGAAAGGAAGTTTTGACATCGCATCATCCCACCTCTGGGCACCTGTGCAGGAAAAGTTGAAGTTGTTCCAGTAACCAATCGCCATTTTAATATCATAGGGATCAGCAGAAAGCATGGCATCTGCAACACGATTTGTGATGACACCTGAACCTGCCCTGCCTGCGGCCATGGAAGGAAACTCTTTATACCCCCTCTGATCTATCTTTTTCTGTTTGACTCCTGCCTTGGCAATATCATCCTGATAGTTGTCAATTTTCGGATATCCAGCAGTGGGGACGCTTGGTTCCCAAACGACACCCCCTTCGCTATCAATGCAGCCGGCAAGGCCATTGAGTGCGCTAATCGCCATAGCGCCATAAGCTCCCCTTGTCTGCATCGCCGAACCCGGTCCAAGCCAGGAAATACAGTTCGGCGCTGCCTTTGCAAAACCTGTAGCCACTTTGATGATCTGCGCTTTTGAAATGCCAGTAACCTTTTCAGCCCATTCGGCTGTCCTGTCCTTGAGTTCAATATTCCACCATTTAATAACGCCATGGGTATGCTTCTCTTCAAAGGCCCCCTCTTCAAGAGCCTGTCCTGCCTTGAACTGGTTTTTCCCATCCTTAAAATCGCCGACAAACCCTTTATTCCAGAGCCCATTGGTGAGAATGATATGAGCCATTGCGGTAGCCAGGGCGCCATCTTCGCCGGGTTTTACAGGAAGCCATTCATGTGCCTTCGCGGCAGACGTGCTCAGCCTCGGGTCAATGACAGCTACTGTGGCATGATCGAGAACATCTCCCAACTTGCTAATGGCATTCGGCACCTGTCTGTTCGATGCGACCGGGTCCGCACCCCAGATGATCAGATACTTCGTCTTTGCAAGGTCATAGTCATGATAGCCAAAAAGGCCATCGGTATAATAGTAGCCAAACTTCTCTGCTTCGGCGCAGAGGGAACTGTGTGAGATGTTATTGGGTGTCCCGTATATCTTTGGAAGAATATCATAAAGAAATTCGTTGAGGTAGGTATATCGACCTCTGAAAACAACCAATTTGTGGGATTCGTTGTTCTTCCTCAGTTCGATCAATTTGTCCGCAATGGTATTGAGGGCCTCATCCCAGGATATTGGAACAAATCTTGGATCCTCATTTCTGCCCTTTTTGGGATTGGTCCTTTTCATGGGGACTTTAATTCGATCGGGATCATAGACCTGCTGAAGGGCCAGATGTCCCCTTGGACATACATAACCTCCATTGGCTTTGCTGAATTGATTTCCCCTCACCTTAACCGCCCGGCCATTCTGGACAAAGACCTCTACGGCGCACCAGGTGGTGCATCCTTGGCAGGAGCTGGGGATCCACCTGCCTGGCTCTGTTCCGCCCAATCCCATCTTGTAATCCTTGCCATTGGCAAAGGCATTGAGGGTTAGACCGTTTAGTGCAATTGAGGCAC
>DYHU01000285.1 GCA_020724025.1 Syntrophorhabdus sp.
TGATGATGAAACGAAGGTCGGTACGGGCATTTAAAAACCAGGAGATTCCTGAACCCATTATTGAGAAACTGCTCGATGTGGCCAATAACGCCCCCTCCGGAGGGAACATTCAGCCTCTCTCCATCATCCTGGTTCGGAGGCCGGAGGCAAGAGAAAAACTGTCTGAATTGGCTGGAGGCCAGCCCTGGGTGAAAAACGCTCCCCTTTCAATGATTTTCTGTCTCGATTTCTACCGTATCAAGAAGTGGGCTGAGATGTGCCAGACAGACTTCAGAGGCGAACAGGCGCTCAACCACTTTCTTATCGCCTATGCCGATCTGATGGCAGCCGCCCAGAATGTCGTGATCCTTGCCGAAGGCTTCGGCCTGGGTTCGGTTTACATCGGCTCCATTCAACACGAAATAGATGAAGTCAGAAAATTTTTTGAGATTCCCGAATATATCCTTCCCCTGATGGCCCTCTCCCTCGGATATCCGAAATCGATTCCCCGCACCATTCCCAAGTTGAAAAAGGAGGCCATCGTCCATCAAGAAAAATATCGAAAGTTAGAGGAGGATGAGATCAGAAAAGCCTTCGATGAGAAATATGGAAGGATCGACGAGGACATGGAGAAATATTTGGAAAGGGCGTTCATCGAGGCCCTTGAGGCGGATAAACAGGAGGCGCCCAGGTTTTTAGAACGCGTCAAGAAGGAGATGAAGCGGCTTGATATCCAGAACAATGCCCAATTCCTCTTTAAGGTGAGATATCCTACGAAGGTGATGGTACGAATGAACCACCGGATCGCCCAATCGATTAAGAACGCGGGCTTTGAAATTTTCTTAACAGAGGTGGCAGGCGACCCAGTGTCCCCCACCTGAATCTTTGAACTCTGGCTCATTCACTTTACAGAGATCGAGCCTGCGGGGACAACGGGTATAGAATCGACATCCCCTCGGAAGGTTGATGGGGCTGGGAATCTCTCCCTGCAAGAGAATCCTCTGTTTTTTCATTTTTGGATCGGGGATGGGAGCGGCAGAAAGTAATGCTTCGGTATAAGGATGTTTGGGAGAGGTATAAAGCTCTGTATCTGTTGCGAGCTCAACGATCTTTCCAAGATACATGACGGCCACTCGATCGCTGATATGTTCCACCACGCTCAAATCATGTGCAATAAAAAGATAGGAAAGCCCCATCTCCTCCTGGAGCTTGACCAGCAGGTTGATCACCTGTGCCTGGATGGAGACATCGAGGGCGGAAACAGGCTCGTCGCAAATAATTAGTTTGGGATTCAAAGCTAAGGCCCGTGCAATGCCGATTCGCTGTCTCTGGCCTCCGCTGAACTCATGAGGGAATCTGCGGGCCTGCTCCGGGTGGAGCCCAACCTTTTCCATAAGGGAAGAAACCCGATCCCGAATCTCTCGTCGTGATCCCTTAGTATGGTTTCTGAGAGGTTCGGCAATAATCTCCTCCAAAGTCATTCGGGGATTCAACGATGAGTAGGGGTCCTGGAAAATAATCTGAAGCCGAGCCCGAACTTTTCGGAGTATTTCCCGATCCATTTCAAGAAGGTCCTTGCCCTCGAATGCAATCTTCCCTTCGGTAGGCTCAATCAACCGAAGGAGACATCGGCCCACCGTGGTCTTCCCGCATCCGCTTTCGCCCACCATTCCAAGGGTTTCTCCCTGATTCAGGTAAAAGCTCACACCATCCACAGCTTGCACCCATCCCATCATTCTCGAAAAAATACCTTTCCGGACGGGAAAGTACTTCTTAAGGTTGATGACTTGGAGGAGAGAAATTCCGCTCATTCTTTTTCTACTCATCTCAAATGCCCCCTCACCCCCACCCTCTCCCACCAGGGGAGAGGGGAAGGGTGAGGGGATAAGCATTACTTCCACAGCCAGCAGAGCACCCGGCGGCCATTTTTCTGAACCAACGGAGGTTCCTCTTTACGGCAGATTTCCATCATACGTGGACACCGCGGATGAAATTTGCACCCTTCGGGCATCTCCAGAAGGCTCGGCACCATCCCCGGGATCTCCTGAAGTTGCTTTCTGCCGGCCTTCATCTTCCGGCCTATCCAGGGAATCGACTCAAGAAGACCATGGGTATAGGGATGAAGCGGCTCAAGAAAGAGGTCTTCCACCGTAGCCTCCTCCACCACTTTGCCCGCATACATGACCACCACTCGCTTGGCCATCTCTGCAATGAGACCCAGGTTGTGTGTGATCAACACGATGGATGTTTCAAATTCTTCTTTGAGGCGTTCCATCAGTTCGACAATCTGAGCCTGAATGGTCACATCCAGTGCAGTCGTAGGCTCATCCGCCAGGAGCAATCTGGGATGGCAGGATAAAGCCATGGCGATCATCGCACGCTGCCGCATCCCACCGCTCAGTTTGTGAGGATATTCCCTGGCCCTGATATCAGGAGAAGGGATTTGGACTATCCGGAGCATCTCCACGGCCTTGCTCCAGGCCTCCTGACGCGTCACACCCTGGTGAAGTTTGATGGCCTCTGATATCTGTTCTCCGATGGTCAGGACAGGATTAAGCGAGGTCATGGGCTCCTGGAATATCATTGAAATGCTATTGCCCCGGATCTGTCGTATTTCATCCAGACTCATATCCAGGAGGTTTCTGCCATCAAATAGAATCTCCCCCTGAATCTCTGCAGGAGGTGAGGCAAGCAGTTTCAGGATGGAAAGGGCGGTGACGCTCTTTCCGCAGCCGCTCTCCCCAACGACCCCAAGGGTCTCTCCCCGGTAAACCTCTAAACCGATCCCATCTACAGCTGTCAAAACTCCTTCATAAGTATGGAAGCAAGTCCGCAAATGATGTATGGAGAGGAGAGAATCTTGTCTCATAATTTAAATCTCGGATCAAGGATATCTCTCAGGCCGTCCCCTGCAAGGTTAAAACCCAGTACAGCAAAAAAAATGGCCATCCCCGGAAAAGTGGCCACATGGGGAGCATTGAAGAGGTAAGACCGGCCAGAGCCTAACATTGCTCCCCACTCGGGTGTGGGTGGTTGAACGCCAATGCCAAGAAAACCCAGACCCGCCGCGAAGAGAATGGCTGTGCCCATCCCCAGACTGGTCTGAATCGTGATGGGAGCCATAACATTGGGCAAGATATGTTTGATCAGGATGGTCATATCCCGTGTGCCCATTGCCCTGGCCGCCTCGACATAAGTCTGTTCTCTTACCGAAAGGGTGCAGCCCCGCACCAGGCGAACGTAAATGGGCACCATGCTGATGCCAACTGAGATGATTGTATTTTTGAGCCCCACTCCAAGAACAGCCACCAGGGCTAAGGCCAAGAGAAAGCCCGGGAATGCTAACAGGGTGTCGGTCACACGCTGGATTCCGAAATCGACTTTGCCTCCGTAGTATCCGGAAATGAGCCCAAGAGGAACGCCAACAAACAGTCCCACAAAGACGACCCCAATGGCAATCAATAAAGAAACCCGGGAACCGTATATGATCCGGCCTAAAATAGAACGGCCCAGTTCGTCCGTGCCCAGTGGATGCTCCATAGAGGGTCGCTCCAGCGATTTCATGAGATTCGGAGCCGAGGGACTACCCGGAAAGAGGATCGGGGCAAGCAGTGCGGTGATGAGGTAAATCAATATCAGAACGCCACCGAAGAGAGCTGCCTTGTTTCTCTTAAATTTTCTCCAGACGAGTGAATGTTGAGTTTGTGAATGATCCATAAATACTAAATATTTAAAATCCGAAATTCGAATATCGAAATCCGAAACAATTTCTAATGACCAAATTTCTAAAACACCCCTCCCCCTACCCTCTCCCCATGGGGGAGAGGAGAAAGGTGAGGGGGTTAATTTTGTGTTTCGGTCATTCGAGTTTGTTTCGTGCTTCGGATTTCGTGCTTCGAGATTAAAGTTTTACTAATCATACTTGATCCTCGGATCGATATACGCATAGCACAGATCCACCACCAGATTGACCAGAATGTAAAGGAGTCCGAAGATGAGAATGGTTCCCTGAATGACCGGGTAATCGCGGGCCAAGATGGAGTCTACAATCAGCCGGCCTAAACCCGGCCAGGCGAAGACGGTTTCGGTCAGAACCGCGCCGCCCAGAAGAAGACCGAACTGAAGGCCCACAACCGTGATGATCGGGATGAGCGCATTTTTCAATGCATGCTTGACGACGACCACCTGCTCTTTAAGTCCCTTGGAACGGGCAGTGGTGGTGTAATCTTGAGAAAGGGCTTCGATCATGCTGGCACGGGTCATACGGGTAATAAAAGCGACGACAAAAGCGGCCAGGGTAAATGATGGGAGAACGATGTGCTTCCAACTGCCCGTTCCTCCTGCCGGAAGCCATTGAAGAATTACCGAAAAGATGACAACCAGCATCAAACCGAGCCAGAAGACAGGCATGGAGATGCCGAAAAGGGCCATTGAAGTAAATAGGTAGTCGATCCAGGTGTAGGGTCGCACAGCGGAAATAATCCCGGCTGGAATACCGAAGAGGCAGGCAAGGGTAATGGCGGCCACGGCAAGAAGCATCGTATTGGG
>DYHU01000030.1:0-12055 GCA_020724025.1 Syntrophorhabdus sp.
TGAAGAGGCATATTATTATCTTCTTTTTCGTCAGCCTTTTTACCCCGTTAGAAATAATGCCCGGCTGCTCTGCAGGGGGAGTAGATTTTAGAATAGTTCCAGTCGGTTTCGAGTCGCAACGAGTAAAATTTCTAACGGGGTTTACCCTCACAACCCTATCCTGTGAAGCCCAGACTCCAAGGGAGAGAAAGGAGGCGGGGATGCAAGAGATCAGGGAGCCTGCCGTATCCGGGATGTTCTATCCCGACAGACCGGAGATTCTATCCAGGGATGTGAAGAAATATCTTGAGAATGCAAAGAAGGAAAAAATTGACGGAGAGATCGTTGGACTTGTTTCCCCTCATGCAGGATATATGTATTCAGGGCAGGTGGCGGCCCATGCTTATAAATTGATCGAGGGGAAGACCTTTGATTCAATCGTGGTCCTTGCTCCCAGCCACCGGATTGACTTTAAAGGCGCTTCTCTCTATGACCGAGGAGGATACCGGACTCCGCTGGGTCTCGTCCTCGTCGATGTCGAACTCTCGAAAAAGATGATGGAAAAATGGAAGGGGATTCGGTATCTTCCGGAAGCCCATGGCCAGGAACATTCCCTGGAGGTTCAGATTCCATTTCTTCAGGTCGTTTTAAAATCGTTCAAACTCATTCCCATTGTGATGGAGCCTTACTGGAGCCGCGAGACATGCCAGTCCCTTGCTCAGGCCATCGCGGATACGGTAAGGGGAAAAAATGTTTTGCTTGTGGCCAGTTCGGACCTCTCCCATTTCCATTCCTATGAGAAGGCCGTTCAATTGGATAAGATCGTCCTGCAACATCTTGAGCGGTTTGATGCAGACGGTTTGAACCGTGATTTGAAGGAAGGCCGCTGTGAGGCATGCGGCGGAGGTCCGGTCATCACGGTGATGCTGGCGGCAAAGGCATTGGGGGCAACCCGGGGAAAGGTTCTCAAGTATCTCAATTCGGGAGATGTGACAGGGGACCGAAGCCGTGTCGTGGGGTATGCGGCAGCTGTCTTTTACAGGGCGGCAGGAGGAGAAGAGAAGATGAAAGGAGAGAGGAAGATTGGCGTCGATCTGGGATTGAGTGAGGAAGAGAAGAAGGCCCTTCGTCAGATCGCAAAGACGGTGATTGAGAATAAGGCCAAAGGAAAACCCGTTCCCGAATTTAAGATAGGCTCCCCTGTTTTAAAAGAGAATCGAGGGGCCTTCGTCTCCCTCCATAAGAAAGGTCAGTTAAGGGGATGCATCGGATATATCGAGGGCAGGGGTCCCCTGCATAAGACGATCGAAGAGATGGCAGAGGCAGCCGCCTTCCGCGATCCACGTTTTTCGCCGGTGACAGAGAGGGAACTGTCCGAACTCGATATTGAGATCTCAGTCCTCACCCCGTTAAAGAAGATCATTGATGTGAACGAGATCGAAGTCGGAAAACACGGGATCTATATCAAGAAGGGGTGGTACTCCGGCCTTCTTCTTCCGCAGGTCGCCACAGAGTACGGATGGGACCGGAAAACCTTTCTTGAGCATACCTGCCAGAAGGCCGGGCTTCCTTCCAACGCCTGGAAGGAAAAAGATACGGAGCTCTATATCTTCTCTGCGGATATTTTTTAGATCACCAATTGCATGATTTTCTATAACTATTGACAAATACAGTAATTTTTGTTATTTTTAAATTAAAAAATAGGCCGAAACAAAAAGCGGAGAAACCAATTTATTGGGGTGAATCCCAACTCAGTTGGGAAGGATATCCCTTAATCCTAACCCGTCAGCTAACTTCGCAGGCGACTAAGGGAGAGATAGAGGCTAGGGGATCTTCTCCTGGCTTTTTTTATGGAATCGAATCAATCAGAAAATCAATCCAGTCTCCTCCATAAAATCCGACGCAAACTCATTGGCGCTCCCCGGGATATTCAGGACTCTTCTATTTTTCACAAGATTTCATTAATTCCTATATTGGCCTGGATCGGTCTTGGTGCAGATGGTCTTTCCTCTTCCGCCTATGGTCCCGAAGAAGCCTTTAAGACCCTGGGTGAACACACCTATTTGGCTATCTTTCTGGGCCTTGCCACCGCCATGACGGTATTTATCATCTCTTACGCCTATTCTCGGATCATCGAACATTTTCCCAGCGGAGGCGGAGGGTATGTCGTTGCCTCACATACTTTGGGAGAAAAGGCGGGGGTTGTTTCTGGGGCTGCCCTACTTGTGGATTATATGTTGACCATTACGATTTCAATCGCCGCCTGTGGCGATGCCCTTTTCAGTTTTTTGCCGTTGAAATTCCACCCCTATAAACTCCCTTTCGAAATCTTCTTGATCGTCTTCTTAATTATTCTGAATATGCGAGGTGTAAAAGAATCGGTTATGGTCTTAGCTCCTATCTTCCTTACTTTTATCGTCACCCATGTATTGATGCTCGGCTATGGCATATTCACCCATTTGGGAGATGTCGCTCCGATTGCCTCCGAGTTGAAAGGAAATTTTCAACAAGGGCTTTCCACTCTGGGCGGAATGGGCATGCTGCTTCTTTTCCTCCATGCCTACTCCCTGGGAGCCGGGACCTACACAGGCATTGAAGCTGTTTCGAATGGTTTGCAGATCATGCGGGACCCCAAGGTCCAAACCGGCAAGAGAACCATGGCCTATATGTCAACTTCCCTTGCGTTCACTGCAGGAGGCATTTTGATTTGCTACCTTCTTGTTAAAGTTCGTCCCACGGAGGGACAGACACTGAACGCTGTGCTGGCGGGAGATCTTTTCAGTCGATGGGTCCTTGGCCATTGGCTTGCCATTCTAACGATTCTCTCCGAAGGGGCGCTGCTTATCGTTGCCGCACAAGCCGGCTTCATTGATGGGCCAAGAGTCATGGCGAACATGGCGGTTGACTCCTGGTTTCCCCATCGGTTTGCAACGCTCTCCGAACGACTGACGATGCACAACGGCATTCTCCTGATGGGCGCATCGGCGCTTCTGCTCCTTTTTTATACCCATGGATCCGTTTCCACATTAGTGGTCATGTATGCAATCAACGTGTTCATTACTTTTTCGCTCTCTGAGCTGGGCATGTCCCGGTTCTTCATTAAGAACCGAAAGAGGGAAAAAGAATGGAAAAAACATCTTCCCATCCATATGACCGGGCTGACCCTATGTCTTACCATTCTCATCATCACGATCCTTGAGAAGTTTGGCTCGGGAGGTTGGGTGACCCTGATCATCACTTCAGGAGTAATCGTGCTTTGCTACATCATTCGGAGCCACTACAGAAGTGTTGGAAGGAAAATGCGTGAACTGGATGAAATGTTATTGGATATCCCAACTGCGGGACAAGCAAACCAGGCGCCTGTGGATCCCCAAAAAATGACGGCCATTCAACTGGTAAATGGCTTCAATGGTTTTGGAGTCCACTCTTTTTTATCCATCGTTCGTAATTTCCCGGGTCTCTACCAAAATGTGATTTTCACTTCCATTGGAGTGGTCGATTCCGGCTCCTTTAAAGGGGCAAAGGAAATGGAAGCCCTTACCGAATCCACCCGGGCTTCGTTGAAAAAATATGTTGATCTTTCCAGGAGGCTCGGATTTTCTGCCGACTTTCGCTTTCAAATCGGAACAGATGTGGTAGAGACCGCAACCCATTTATGTGAGTCCATTGTGGAAGAATTCCCGAAGTCCACTGTTTTCACCGGCCAGCTTATCTTCCCGTATGTTCAAATCCTCCACAAACTCCTTCACAATGAAACAGCCTATGCCATTCAGCGCCGCTTACAGTGGAAGGGAATCCCTACAGTGATTTTGCCCATACGTATAAACGTTTAACACCCACTGAGGTCAGACATGTCAGGGGATGGGAGACAATCATGATCTGGACCCTTCGCAAGAAGATTTTTATCGGGTATGGGATTACCCTCGTTTTAATGGTTTTGGTTCTGGTCTGGTCATTTATCAATCTGGGAAATTTGGGGCAAGCCAGTGACGCCATCTTAAGGGAGAATTATAAAAGCATCCTTGCCGCAGAAAACATGGTCTACGCCATTGAGCGTCAGGACAGCGCCATCCTGCTCACTTTTCTTGGATTTGATGATCAAGGGTGGAGACAATTCCATGAAAATGAAAGTCACTTTTTTCAATGGCTGTCCCGGGCAAAAGACAACATCACCATCTCGGGGGAGGAAAAAATCGTTGCCGCCATTGAAGGAGAATACTCGTCCTATTTAAAATATGTCTCTCAACTCCGGCCGCTCTCCATTGCTGGTTCGAGAAAGACCGCTACTTTTTATCACGAGACCATCCTTCCAGCGTTCCAAAAGATCCGTGATACATGCATTCACCTCCGAGAAATAAACCAGGAAGCCATGTTCAAAGCCAGTGATCGGGCGCGCTATATCGCAAAGAGGGCCATCTGGTCCATGACCATCATTGGGATTGCAGCCGTTGGGATTGGGGTTGGATTTAGCCTTCTCCTTTCAAATCTCCTTACGAAACCGGTTCGCCAGATGGTAGTAGCGACTCAAAAGATCGCCGAGGGCCATTATGACATTCAGATCTCAACTCATTCGTCTGATGAACTTGGCCGCTTGGCCAACGAATTTAATTCAATGGCCCAAACATTGAGGGGATTTCATGATTTAAATGTCGAGCAGATCATGGCGGAAAAACAGAAGAGTGAAGCCATTATCCGGTCTATAGATGATGGTATTTTGTTGGTGGATGCCGAGTTCAAGGTAACTGGAATCAATCCCATGGCAAGGAGAATCCTCGGTGTTCAACCGGACGAACCGCAGAATAGACACTTTCTTGAAGTGTTGAAAAGCGAGCAATTGTTCAACTACATTAAACAGTCGATGGAATTGGGCAAACCTCCAAGAATTGAGGAAAAACAGAATGTTTTCACCGTAGAACGGGAAGAAACGCGACGCCACTACCAGTTTTCAATCACACCTGTTCGTGGGAAGAAGGGTGTTTTAATAGGGGTAGTGCTCCTATTGCGCGATATAACCCGTCTGACAGAGTTAGACCGTCTCAAGAGTGAGTTTGTGATGACTGCTTCCCATGAACTTCGGACTCCTTTGACGAGCATCGGCATGAGTATCGATCTCCTGATGGAAAGCGCCATGAGGAGACTTAATGAGAAAGAGCAAGAGCTTCTCTCTGCGGCCCATGAGGACCTCCAACGGCTCAAGGTCCTTGTGAATAATCTGCTGGATCTTTCGAAAATTGAGGCAGGCAGGATGGAAATGGAATTCTCCAGTATTCCCGTTCACTCTCTTTTCGATAAGGTGGCTACGGTTTTCAAGACAACAGCAGACGAAAAAGGGGTGACTCTTTCTTATCGTTCTCCTGAGGGATTACCCAATGTAAAGGCGGATGGTGATAAGATCGTTTGGGTTTTAACCAATCTCATTTCGAATGGTTTACATTATACCCCCCAGGGAGGGCATATCCATCTTTCTGCCGAATCCTTTTTCCCTTATATCCAAATATCAGTGCGTGATGATGGCCCGGGTATTCCTTTGGAATATCAGTCAAAAATTTTTGACAAGTTTGTTCAGGTTAAGAGTGATAAGGTATTAGGAGGAAGTGGGTTAGGACTGGCCATTTGTAAGGAAATCGTTCGTGCACACGGAGGCACCATTTGGGTGGACTCCGTTCCTGGTGAAGGGAGCACCTTTACTTTTACGCTTCCTATCATGGAATCAATGCAAGGAGGAATTGAGAATGAAGGCTAAACCCATTTTAATTGTTGATGATGAAAAGAACATCCGTTTGACTCTTTCACAAGCCTTAGAAGTTCTGAAACTCGAAACTGACACAGCGGCAGATGGAGAAGAAGCGCTGTTTAAGCTCAGAGAGAAGGAGTTTAGTCTCATTCTACTGGACCTCAGGATGCCAGGGATGGACGGGATGGAGGTCCTTCGCCGTGTTCGAGAAGTCCGGCCTGATATCCGTATCATTATTCTTACAGCTTATGGAACGGTCGAGTCAGCGGTTGAGGCAATGAAGCTGGAGGCTGTCGATTTCATACAGAAACCCTTTACTCCCGAGGAGATTCGGCAACTCGTCTCCCGAATCATGGATAGGGAGAGGCTTGACGAACAAAAAGTTATGGATTACGCCACCGCGATCGAGCTTGCGAAGAGGTCGATTGGAGACCGCCATTTTGATGCAGCTGTCGAACATGTGCGTCATGCTATCTTTATTGATCCTGGGCGGCCAGAGGCATTCAATCTCCTGGGAGCCCTTATGGAGATCCAGGGTGACCGAGTTGAAGCACAGAAGAACTACAGGGCCACCCTTTCTCTCGATCCTTCCTATGAACCTGCCATCAAAAACCTCCAAAGGTCGACAGAAGGAAAGTGGAGACAGACCGTGACCATCCTCCTGGGGGAGGGTATGAAGGAGGACAAATAAACAAATTTCCCGGTTTGTGAGGTTTGATTTTTATAAAAATAAAGGAGGGTGGAAAGCCGATCTTCGAAAGTTTATAGCACTATAGCTTTTTGAAAAGATGTATCTAATCCCCCTTCATCCCCCTCCTTCGACAAGCTCAGGATGGTGAGCATGTCGAACCATTTGTCAAAAGGGGGAATCCCGCCTTTGGCGGGACTCCTCCCTTTGGCCTTTTTAATCCCGTAGACAACGGGGCAAAGGGAGGTGTGGAGGGATTTTAGAAGCGATTTTGAACGCCATCATTTTTATGAAATGGTTTACTTACGATTTGATCAGATAGATCAGGCCGTAGAAAAAGAGGAAGAGGATGGCGAGGAGCACCCCCAGGCCAATCGGTTTTCTATAAAGGTCTTCATCGTAAGGAATTTTCTTCCCCCCATGGGTCCTTTCTAAAAGACCAAAGGGATTCCTGCTGAGGCGGACGAGATCGTTTACTACTCTGGAAGAGCCTGCTTGAATCCGGAGCCGGAGATCATTTAAAGGACCCTTGAAGAACCTACCTATCCATTGGAAGCCCATCCTGTAGAAGTAATCGAAATCGAGTATGATCCAGGAGTGGGGCGAGAAAACACCCCTTGCCAGCACAAATACGAGACCTGACCAGAGGAAGAGTTGAAAGACCCCGATAATATGGGAGAGCGTGTAGGCATGGTATTCGGCCGGAGCATGGGGAAGAATGGAGAAGAGGATTTTCGGATAGGTACCGATCAGAATACAGAGAGAGGCGATGAAGATCATGGCGAGGGACATATTGAGGGGAGGTTCTTTTGCCTCCATCCGTTCGTTTTTTGAAAAGAAAGTGAAGGTGCAGAGTTTGGTAAAGGAGAGAAAGGTTCCCACTGAGGCGAGCCTCAACATCCATTCGAGCAGGGGCTGATGGGCCTCTGCCATGGAAGAGATGAGCATTCCCTTGCTCACGAATCCATTGAACCCCGGCGCCCCGGAAATGGAGAGCGAGGCGATCACACAGGTCATACAGGTCACAGGCATTCTCCCTGCGAGGCCGCCCAGTTCCGTCAATTTTCTTTTTCCCGTCATATGGATCACAGATCCCATGCACATGAAGAGGAGGGTCTTATAGAGGAGATTGTTGATGAGATGGGCGATCCCGCCGTTGACGCTTAAAGCCGTTCCCACTCCGATGCCTGCCGCCATATATCCCACCTGACTGATGATATGGTAGGAGATGAGCCTTCGAACATCGTTCTGAAGGAGGGCATAGATCACGCCGAAGAGGGCCATGGCTCCGCCCATATAGGCGATGAACTCATTTCCGGAAAAACATCTCGCCAGGGCATAGACCCCTGTCTTGGTGGTAAAGACGGAGAGAAAAACGCTTCCGGTCACCGTGCCTTCCGGGTAGGCGTCGGGAAGCCAGGTGTGAAGAAGAAGAAAGGCGGCATTCAAACCGAACCCGATGAGGATGAAAGAAGAGGCGAGTGAGCCTGCCAATGGCTGGACAGCAATGCTCCCAGTGGAGACGACATGGAGGATGATCCCTGTGAGCAAGGCACAACCTCCCAGGATGTGCATGAAGAGGTATCTGAAGCCGGCGTCGAGCGATAACTTCTCCCTGCGGTACCAGATGAGAAAAGTGGAGGCGATCGCCATGATCTCCCAGAAGAAGAAGAGGCTGAAGTAATCGCCTGAAAAGACCACCCCGAGGGAGCTTCCCATATAGAGGAGCGCGGCCACATGCTGTCCATCCTCCTTCACGTGGAGGGAATAGAGGATGGCGAAGAGGCCTATCACGATGAAGATGATCCCCATGGCCAGACTGAGCCGGTCCACTTTGAGGAGGATGAGATCGTAGTTTAAGAAGCGGATCACCCAATGAGTTCCCCTTTCAAGGAACCAGAGGTCGATGAGGACCAAGAGGCCGAGGAGAAGGAGGTAGGCCTGTTTGAGCCTTCCTCTCAACAACGGGACAAGGAGGGCTCCGAGGATGAAGATCATGGCAGGCGGTATGGGTTTAATCATAGAAGTCCTCCTTTTCCGAGGCAAAGGAGGCAACGAACTTCATCGTCATCATCAAAAGTAGCGCTCCCACCCCTCCGATGATCACGTCCAGGGAGGGAATGTTATGCCACCAGAAGAGGACAGGTTCGTGTTCGATGAAGAATCCCGGCGGGACGCAGAGACCCGCCAGGACGAAGAATATCTTCTGGAGAGTTTTTCCCATATCAGTTCATTCCCAGAACGCTCTTTGCGGCAAGCGTTGCGATCTCGAAAAAATGGACGAAACCATTCGGAAATATCCCAAGGAGGATGGAAATCGTTGCACAAGCCCCAATCGGGATGACCATCCAGAGCGATGCCTCGCTCAGGCCGGAATGAGTTTGCTCCGGAGATTTTTTGAAAAAAGAGTGATAGATGATGGGCGCAAAATAGGCAATGTCTAACAGGGCGCTCGCAAGAAGGACGAAGAGAAAGATGATCTCCTTTGCCTCCAGGGATCCGAGGCAGAGATACCACTTGGTGATGAATCCTGCCATCGGGGGGATTCCCGCAATGCCGAGAGAGGCCACGGCAAAGGAGGCCATGGTGATGGGCATGGACTTTCCGATGCCGTCGAGTTCGCTCACCTTCTCTTTGTGCGTCTTGACATAGATGGCTCCGGCCACGAAAAAGAGGGTGATCTTCATAAAGCCATGGGCCGCAATGTGAAAGATCCCGCCTGTGATCCCGCTCGGGGAGAGCAATGAGGCTCCCAGGATGATGATGGCCAGGTTATTGATCGTTGAGAAGGCGAGCCTCCTCTTCAGGTTGTCCTGGGCCAGGGCAAGCATTCCGGAAAGAAGGATGGTGAAAGAGGCAAAGTAAGCCAGGACGATCCAGAGATCTAACTGGGAGAGGAGGTCCGGACCAAAAACATAAAGGATGACCCGCAGGACGCAGAAGACACCTGCCTTGACCACTGCCACAGCATGAAGCAGGGCAGAGACCGGAGTGGGAGCGACCATGGCTGTAGGCAGCCATTCATGGAGGGGCATGAGGGCCGCTTTCGTTCCAAACCCTAAGATGAAGGCAACGAAGAGGAGACGAAGCAGATCCTCTGAGCCACGGCCTTCGAGAAAACCGCCTCCTTTAAAATCGAGCGTGCCTGTGAGGGAGTATGTGAGCCCCATGGAGAAGATGATCAGGGCCGCTCCCGTGAGGAGATAGGCCAGATACTTTCTCCCCCCTGAGATCGCTTCGCCTGTCTCTTTGTGTGCGACAAGCGGGAAGGTGGAAACGGTCAATATCTCATAGAAAATGAAAAGAGTGAGGAGGTTTCCGGCAAAGGCAATGCCCAGCGCACCGTGCAGGGCAAGGGCAAAGCAGAAGAAGAACCTCGTCTGGGCCCGGGCTTGAAGGCCCCTCATATATCCGATGGAATAGGCCGAGGTTGCGATCCAGAGGCAGGAGGCAAGGGTTGCAAAGAAGAGTCCGAAGGCATCGACCCTGAACTGAAGAGAGACTCCGGGAAAGAGTTGAATCAGAGTCCATTCGATCACCTTCCCTTGGAGCACGGCAGGAATCATTGAGACCACAATGGAGAATTTAACCAGAGAGGCGATGAGGGTCCATCCCTCCCTCAGGTTTCTTCTCCTCTCTCCTGCGAAGAGGATGAGCAGGGCCGCAATGGCAGAGACACCGAGGGCTAAAATGGGTTTGATAGAGGCGACGACTTCCAAAATGGACTCCACTCCATTAAAAGTTTGCCGGTATGGCAAAACGGATGATCCCGGATACGATCTTACCGCTCAGAAGCCCCAGAGAGAGAACTCCTGCGGTCATGATCAGGAGCGGCACCAGAATCGTGAGGGGGGCTTCATCCATCTCCACTGCCTTCTGATCCGTTCCGTGTTCATCTTTAACAGGTTCGAAGTAAGCCTTTTCGATCACTCTGAAGAAGAGGATCGCATTGAGCAGACTGCTTGCGAGCAGGACAGCGACAAAGAGCCACTGCTTCGAATCGATGGCCCCGAGGATGAGATACCACTTGCTGAAGAAGCCGCAGGTGGGTGGAATTCCGATCACGGAAAGGGCGGAGAGGACAAAGGCGGCCATGGTGAGGGGCATCTTCCTGTGAAGGCCGCTGAATTGGTCGATCTTTCGAGGCCATCCCTTGAAGGTGATCGCACCCACAATCAAAAAGAGGCAGGCCATCATCAGGCCATCGTTCAGGATGTGAAGGATGGCTCCGGTCATGCCGTTTCGATTTCCGAAGCCGATGCCCATCGCAATGTATCCGATCTCTGCGATCAGGACGTAGCAAAGCATCCTCTTGAGATCGGTCTGGGCCAGGGCAAGGATACAGCCGAAGATGATTGCAAAACCTGCGACCCAGCGAAGGAGCAGGGCTGCCGGAATCGTTTCGATGAAGAAGGACGGGGGAAAGACGGTGAGCATGATCCTGATCATCACATAGGCCCCCACCTTTGTGGTGAGCGGAGCCACGAGAGAGCTGACAGCTGATGGGGCATAGGTGTAGGCATCCGGAAGCCAGACATGGAGGGGGAAGAGCGCCATCTTGATGGCAACCCCTACCATAAAGAAGGCAAAGGCCATGAGCACGACCTTTGATGAACTAAGGCCGGGGAGGAGTTTTGAAAGGTCTGCCATGTTGAGGGAGCCGGTGACAATATAGAGATAGCCCACGCCGAGAAGGTAGAAGCAGGCGCCGATCGTCCCGTAGATCATGTAGTTGAAACTTGCAAAGGGCGCGCCGTCCTCGCCGATGGCGATGAGGGCATAACCTGCGATGGAGGCGATCTCTAAAAAGACATAGAGATTGAAGACGTCGCCGGTGACCACCATCCCCAGGAGACCGGTGACCTGTAGGAGAAAGAGACAGTAGAAATAGACGGCCTTCTCGGGGAATTCCCTCTCCACCATCCTCTTCGAAGAGATCCCGATCAGGAGGCTGATGACCGAGACGATGACAGCCACAAAACCATTGAGATGGTCGATCACATATTCGATGCCCCAGGGAGGGGCCCAGTCTCCGAGACGATAATGGAGGGTGCTATGAGAAAGGACATCGTTCAGGATGGCAAGGGAGGAGAGAGCGGCAATAGAGAGGCTGATGATCATCAGAGGATAGCAGAGGCTCTTTCTGAGCCAGCCGGCGATGATGATCAGAAAGGCTGTGATTAAGGGAACGACAATAATCAGGATGGGGAAGAGAGAAGGGGTCATTTTCGCAACCTTAAAATCTCGTCCTCCTCGAGGGTATGGTATCTCCGGTAGATCATCAACAGAAGGGCCAGCGCTACCCCGAAGGTGGATACCATGACGACGATCGCGGTGAGCATCAACACATGGGGCAGGGGATTGATATACTGGCCGGCCTGCAGGGCCCGGACCCCGTGTTCCACGATGGGAATGGTTGCGCCCTTCTTTGAACCCGTGGAGATGAAGTAGAGAATGATGGAGGTCTGGAAGATATTCATCCCGATCAATTTCTTGACGAGGTTCCTCTTGCCGATCATGGCATAGAAGCCGATCATCATGAGGCAGATGTAGAGCCAGTAGTTGTACTTGCCGATGATGAATTCCATTTTACTCCGGTTCTCCCTTGATGTTCTCGTAAAAAGTCTGAAAAGACTATTTTCTGTCATTCCTGC
>DYHU01000030.1:12155-20889 GCA_020724025.1 Syntrophorhabdus sp.
CAGTCTTTTTAAGTATTAGAATTCGCCTGGATTCCCGTTTTCACGGGAATGACGACTTTTTACGAATTCTTCTCCCTTCTCTTTCTCCTCCGATGCGAGGTCGAGGAAGATGGAGACCATCACTGCCATAACCGTAATCCCCACGCCCACCTCGATCCCGAATATCCCCATGGACCGCGCTCCCACAGGATCGACCGGCAGGATCCGATGCAGTTTTCCATAGTCCAGGTATTTCCCACCCAGGAAGAGACAGACGAAGCCGATCCCCGCATAGAGGATGACACCCAGACTGCAGAGAAGAAGGACGGCCTTCTGACTCAAGCGTTTCTTCATCTCTTTAATGTCGTGAGAGAGGCAGAGGAGGATGAAGCTCGCCCCCAGGATCACCCCTCCCTGGAATCCTCCTCCAGGACTGCTATGGCCGTGGGCAATGACATAGAGGCCATAGATCTGGATGAAAGGGATGAGGAGCCTGCAGACCGTCTGGATGATGACATCATGAAAATGTGAGATCACTTTCCAAACCTCCTGATCAAGAGGATGCAGGCGATTCCAGCGGTGAAGATGACCGTCGTCTCCCCAAGGGTATCGTATCCCCTGTAATCCGCGAGGACAGAGGTGACCATGTTGGGGACCGACGTCTCTTCAGCCGTCTTCTCAATATATCGCGGAGAAACATGGAGACTGGCCGGAGATCGGGGGTTACCCCAATCCGGCATATCCACTGTTCCATAGATGAGGAGTCCACCGGTCAGACAGACGGCGATCAGAGCAATCGTCTTCAATCTTTTGACCTCCTGGTGGTTTTTAAGATGGCTACAATAAAGAAGATGGTGCTCACTCCTGCTCCGACAGAGGCTTCGGTGAAAGCGACATCCACGGCTCCCATCTCTGTCCAGAGCAGGCACATAAAGAAACTGTAGGCGCCAAAGATGATGGCGGAACTGAGAAGATCCTTCACCATGATGGAGGCGATGGCGCAGATGAGGACAAAGGCGAGGAGGATGAGATCGAGCTGCCAGATCATCTCAGTTGCTTCCGACCTCCCCATCCCGGAAGGATTTCCCGTCCTTGGTCCATGGCGGGATCTTCGAATCAAAAGCGGCCCTTAACAGGGCATGGGTGGCAGTGGGACTGGTGAGAAAGACAAAGAGGGCAATGAAGAGGATCTTGACGCTGGTCAACGTCAATCCGGTATAAAGGGCCAGGCCCAGAAGGGAGAGGAGGGTGCCCAGGGTGTCGCTCTTTCCGGTGGCGTGCATCCGGGAGTAGAAATCCGGAAATCGCAGAAGACCGATGGTTCCGGTCAGGTAGAAGAACGTTCCGGCACAGATGAGAAGGATGGCGATGATCTCCATCTACATCGCCCCCTTCCTCTGGAAATATTTTGCCGCCGCAAGCGTGACGATAAAATTGAGCAGGGCATAGACCAGTGAGATATCGACGAACATGTCGATCCTTTTATATATGAACCCGATGAGGACAAGGATCGTCAGAGTTTTAATTCCAATGACACTCGCCCCGACAAGGCGATTGAAGATTCCAGGCCCGTAAACAACGCGGTAGAGGCAGAGGAAAACGAAGAGTCCGAGAATGACACTGATGATGAGAAAGAATTGTTCCAAGTTCATTCCTCCTTGTAGATGCGGGCAACCCTTTCTTCCATTTCGCCTGTCAGCAGATCATCCGCCACCTTCTGATCGACGGAATGGACATAGAAATGGTCCTTGTGGATGAGGACTGTAATCGTGCCCGGAGTCAGGGTGATGGAGTTGGCAAAGGTCGTTAAAGAGATATCCGACTTCAATCTTACTTTGAATCGGATGATGTGAGGGTCGATCAATGAGAACATCCTGGGATGGAGGACCAGATAGGCCACATGGAGGTTGGCGAGGACAATCTGATAAAGAAGCCAGAGCAGATATTTGAGAAAGCGGAGGATCTGAAAGAGATGGCTCTTCTTCACACTTTTTTGAGAAAAGAGGAGGTCGCCGGAGATCAGTGAGACCAGAGCGCAGGAAATGACCCCAAGGGAGAGATGGAAGAGGTCAAAATAGCCCGAGAGGAAGATCCAGAAGCCGAACAGGATGACAAAAGTTGCAAGAAAGACCATTAAAGTTCCAGAGAAAGATTATGTTAAAAATTGCACAGATATTATCCAAAATAAGACCATTAGTCAACCCTTCCAATGAAGTCTGTCATTTAAGAATTAAAACTGCACCGTTTTTTGTGGATTTAAAGTTTAAAAGCGCACACTTAATTTGTCTAAAATCGGCCATGGTAGGCTCATTAACAAAGACATGAGAATCAGATGATGAAAATCAATATTCTCCCTCTCCCGCTGGCGGGAGAGGGTTGGGGTGAGGGTGGTCTCCAGGTTATCCCCCCTCACCTTTCTCCTCTCCCCGAGGGGAGAGGAGGTGATAGGGTGTGCACTTTTAAATTTTAGCTAACACCCTTCCAATGAAGTCCCCCAGAGCGGTTTCGCCGAGTCGGATTTTGGCGGATTCTTTGGCCACTGATAAAAAGTGGGGGGTGGCGGAAAACATCAAGTTGACAGGAGAGAGATTTTTAAGTAAAGTTCATCCTGACATCAAATCAGTTGTCATCGGTATCCATGAAGATTCGCGTCAGGATTAAAAACTTCTTTTCCCATCACCTTTCGCCTTCGAGAATTTTTGTTCTCAGTTTTACTGCGGTCATTCTATCCGGCGCAATTCTCCTGTGGTTTCCTTTTTCAGCCGCCAAAGGACAGCTTCGTTTTGTGGACGCTCTCTTTTCATCCACTTCGGCAGTTTGTGTAACCGGTTTGGTCGTGATTGATATTGGAAAAGATCTGAGCGTATTGGGACAGGTGATCACCATCTTCCTTTTTCAGATCGGAGGGCTGGGCATCATCACCTTTTCTACGGTCTTCTTCATCCTGATGGGGCGGGGGATCTCCTTTAAAGGGAGGGAGATTGTTCAATCGACCTTCCTCCATACCCCGACAAGAAATTTTTTCACGATTTTAAAGTCGGTTCTCTTATTCACCTTCTTTTTTGAAGCGCTGGGAACCCTCCTTTTACTTATTCGATTTTCTCGGGATTTTTCTCTTGGAGAAGCCTTTTTTCAAGCCATCTATCACTCCATTTCTGCATTCAATAATTGCGGATACTCTCTCTTTTCAGATAGTCTGGTGCGTTATCAAGGGGATTGGGTTGTCAATCTAACCGTGATGGGATTGCTCGTGATTGGAGGAATAGGTTTCATCGTCCAGTACGAAGTCTCTTCCAAGCTGAAGGGATTCCAGAAAAAACTATCCGTTCACAGTAAAATTGTTCTGATCACCACAACCATCCTCATTCTCTCTGGCGCCCTATTGTTTTATCTCTTTGAACGGAATCATATCATCAAAGATGTTCCACTCCAGAATAAAATATTGGCTTCGTTCTTCCAGTCCATCACCCCCCGGACCTGCGGATTTAATACCGTTGATATCGGACTTCTGACCAATGCCACCCTCCTTCTGTTGATTGTTCTGATGTTCATCGGAGCCTCTCCGGGTTCAACAGGCGGGGGGATTAAAACGACCAGCACCGCACTCCTCTTCCTGATGATCTGGAATCGAATGAAAGGAAACGAAGAGGTAAGCCTCTTTAACCGGACGATCCCGAGGGAGATCATCAGCCGTACTATCTCTATTATCTTTGCATCGGCCTTTTCCGTCTCGATCATCACATCGATTCTTCTGATCACAGGAGGAGGGAATCTCCCACCTCTGGAAAGCCGGCACTTCTTTGTTGAATATCTTTTTGAAACGGTCTCAGCATATGGAACAGTGGGCTTATCCATGGGGATTACGCCAAATCTGAGTGATGTACAGAAACTGGCCGTCATTGTGATGATGTTCGCCGGAAGGGTGGGTCCTCTGACCCTCGCCTTCTCACTCTCGAGAAGAACCGGAAGAAAGGGTTTGACCTATGCGGAAGAGGGAGTCATGGTGGGATAAATCAATTGCGGATTTCGGCCTCCGGCTCAGGCTCCGCCCCAGAAGGGCTTCTGCCCCGGAGGGAGAGCCCTCTGGCTCGGAAAGAATTCGGATTGCGGAATAAGGAAAAAAACGAGAGTACAATGAGGAGGAAATTTGATTTGGAAGGTGGAGTGTGGAAAGTGGAAGGTGGAAGGTCAAGTAATCAGTGACCAGTTATCAGTTATAAGAAATCTAAGCCTTACTACAGAAATCAAATAAAAAAATAAGGAGATCAGATGAAAAGGGTCGTCGTCATTGGATTGGGGATTTTTGGTTTTAATATTGTAAAAGACCTCTATGAGAATGGGGTTGAGGTCATTGCCATCGATAAGAACAAAGATATTATTCAGAAAATCAGAGACTATTCCACGAAAGCGGTCATTGCCGATGGCACGGATAAAGAGGTGATAGAATCCATTGGCCTTGCAGAGGATGATGTTGTCATCGTCTCTTTTGGCGAGGACCTGGCTGCCAGCACCCTGATTACCCTCCATCTCAAAGAGATGAAGGTTAAACATATCATTGTAAAGGCTCCCAATGAGGATCATAAACATGTCCTGGAAAAGGTGGGGGCTACGGAGGTGATCATCCCTGAAAGGGAAATGGCAGACAAAGTAGCCAAAAGCCTTATCTCCCCGAATGTCCTCGATTATATTCCCCTTTCGGAGGATTATACGATCAGCGAATTGGTTCCTCCCTCCAGTTTTATGGGAAAGGCGATCGGAGAACTCCATCTGAGGAGCAAGTACCACATCGAGGTGATTGCCGTAAGGGAGGTGCTTCCTGAGCGGATCCGGATGGTTCCTCGGGCCGATTTTGTGATCAAGGACACCGATATCCTGGTGGTGATCGGAAGGGAGAAAGATATCCAGAAGATCAAATAGGGGGAGAGAGACCGATTCACCCCATCACTCTTTTTTGCGAGTTTTGCCTGAGACGACCAGGGTGATTTCCCCTTTCAGGTTTTTTTGGTCAATCTGATTCTGGATCTCGCTCACCTTTCCCCTTAAAACCTCTTCATATATCTTGGTTAATTCCCGTGTGAGAACTATCTCCCTGTCTCCGAGGATTTCGAAAATATCCCTCAGGGTTTCAGAGAGACGATGGGGGGATTCATAGAAGATGAGCGTCTCCCTGACCTCCTCCAGTTGTTTTAGCAAGTCCCGTCTCTTTTTGGCTTTGTGGGGGAGAAAGCCTTTGAAGAGAAAGGCATCGGTGGGAAGACCGGCGACACTGAGAGCCGTTATCACGGCAGAGGGACCGGGAATGGGAACAACAGGTACCCGGTTCTCAATGGCCAGCCGGATAAGGCGGTAACCCGGGTCAGAGATGCCCGGTGTTCCTGCATCCGATACAAGGGCGATCCGATCGCCCTGCTTCAATCGGAAAAGGATAAATTCCTTCTTTTTTAGTTCGTTTCCTTCAAAATAGCTGGTGAGGGAGGCCTGAATACCGAAGTGTTTGAGGAGGAGACCGGTGCGTCGCGTGTCCTCTGCGGCAATCAGATCTGCCTCCTTTAAAATACGGATAGCCCTCAGAGTGATATCCTCTAAGTTTCCTATGGGAGTGGAGACGATGAAGAGCGTTCCCTTCTTATCGGATGAGAAAGAGACCATATTCGTTCAATACCACTTCTTTAGGTTGGGATCAAGAGGCACGGCGAGGTATGCCTCAGTTACAGAGGGTCACAAAATTCCTGATAAAAATTTAATTACACCCGATAGGCGGGACATTCCTGTCCCGCCTATATTGGAGGCGGGGTTATCCCGCCTCCAGCGGGACTATCGACTCGTACTATCAATGAGGTAGAATTACCCTTTTTAATCTGTGTCATCAGAGGTCTCTGAAAAAGCTTTTTCAGGGACCTCGAAAAAAAGTATTGACAATTGACGGCAAAAACAATAAATAAACCTATAATTATACATGACGACATAAGTCTTATATAGTTTGTCATTCCGGGCTTGACTTAGCCTGCCCCGTACTTGATACGGGGGAATCCAGTGTTTTCCTGTCCCGCCTTTGGCGGGACTGCTTTCGCAGGAAGGACGTCCTTTGCTACGATCGATGTCGCTGTGTATAAAAAGCTGAGATTAGAGGTCCCATGCCCGAAGAAATCTCTCCTGAGAAGAAATCGCTTGATCTGACGGAAGAGATGCCTCTGGTCGAAGGGGTCGAGACGGATGAGGAACTCCTTCTTGCCAGAGATTTGACCAGTTTCTTCCTCAAGACCTTTAAGGCCATCCGGTTTTATCCGCCCGACAACCCTACGATCAAGGGATTCAGAGACCAACTGCTCAAGAAATTGCAGTATTTTTTAAATAAGTATCCTTCCTTTATCTTACAGATTGGCGAATTCACACTCTCATTTAAAGATAGAATGCTTTACGAAAATAGGGATGCGAAATCAAGCCTCGCCTTTCTCCTTTACAAAGATGGGTTGAGGGAACTTCGGTTTGTGAAGGGATTGGAAGAATGGGAAGTCCAGGGGTTGATGGATGTGATCAGGGGGAACGAGAATATCAATCAAATGGAAGACGACCTCGTCACCCTGATATGGGAGAGGGATTTCGTGCACATCAGCTATCTTGCGACGGACGAATTCCTCGAAGATGCCCCCATTCTCATCCCCGAAAATATCGATCAGTTCAGAAGCAATCTGATCTTCAAGCCCCTCGCCTATAACGTCCAGGTGGACCTCCTGGAGGAGGAGGAACCCGATCTGGACAAACTCCTTTCCCAGACCGTCAGAGAGACGCCACTCAGAGACAGAAGTGTCTATTTCCTCGCCCCCGAGGAAGTCGACCGTTTGAGAATGGAGGTGGAGAATGAGATCGATCCCACCTTTGTCTTCAATGCCATCGACATCCTCTTTGAGATTCTGGGGCTGGAAAAAGAGCAAGAACCCTACCAGGATGCCGTCAATCTCCTCCTGAAGATGCTGGACGGTCTTCTCACCCTCGGCCAGTTTCAGAGAGCAAGCGATCTGCTGAAGCGGTTCTATATCATGATCAAAACCTATGAACTCAGGGACTGGCAGGCTGAAGCCATTCATAAGTTGATCGAAAACGGCGGTGATGAGATAAGGATTGAAAGGATCGGTAAGATTCTCGAGAGGGATGGGGGAATCCGATTGGAAGATGCGAACGAGTACCTCATTCTTCTTCAACAGAATTCGATCAAGCCCCTCATCAAATTGCTGGGGGAGCTGAAGAATTCGAAGACACGGAGGGTGGTCTGTGATGCCCTCTCTGAAATCGGAAAAAATGCTATCGAACTGTTCACGCCCTTCATCGACGACCGGCGATGGTATCTCGTCCGCAATATCACTTATATCCTCGGCCGGATCGGAAAAGAGAAGGCCCTCCCTCATATCCAGAAAGCCTTCAATCATGATGAACTACGGGTGAGGCGGGAGGCTGTTCAGGCGCTGGGATTGGTTGGCGGTCCGAAATCGATCTCATTGCTCATCAAAGCCCTCATCGACAGGGACGCCCGAATCCGGGCCATGTCTGCGATCAATCTCGGAAGAATAGGGAAGAATGTCGGTCTGGCCGCTCTTCTCGAAGTGGTTCAGTCGAAGGACTTTCAGAAGAAGGAGCCGGCCGAGATGAAAGCCTTTCTCGATGCGATCGGGATGGTGGGTTCCAATGAGGCCCTTCCGGCGCTTCAGCAGATGTTAGAGAAAAAGAGTCTCTTCGGAATGGGCAAAAAGGACGAGACCCGGTCGGGGGTGGCCAATGCGCTGGCTATGATCGGAACGCCGGAGGCGAGGGCGATTCTGGAGAAAGGTAAAAATTCAAAGGAAGAATCGATTCGAAACGCCTGTCAACAGGCTTTGAGAACGATCTCATCCAGGGAGCCTTCAGTCTGATGCCGGAAAAACAGATCTCGACACAGGAAGATCTTCCCACCAAAATGGGGACGGAATTTGTTATCCGGTTTTACCGCCTTCTAAAGGGCACGACGATCTATGACCGGAACAATGTCGTCATGGACCAGTATGCCCAGGAATGTCTCCAGGCGATCAATTCCGCTGTCAAGTCAGAGGACCACCTCTTCTACAAAATTGTTCGCGACAACTGCTTCTTCAATAATGTGAAGATTCAGGTGAGGGCGGATAATTATCCCATCTTCAAGGGCTTTTTGAATGAGATGAAGAAGCGGTGGATCGGAGAGGTCGAGTTTTCAGAGGAAGTGAGCAAGGAGCATCTCAAAGACCTCGTCTTTCTTCTTTCAGGGCTGGAGGAGAATAATGAGAGCAACTACCTCTATGTGAAGAAACAGCTGGAGTACAGGAATATTCCCCATATCCATGTGGGAAAGCTGGAATTTTTCAAAGATGAGGAGATCTATGTCGATTCCGAGGACCAGAAGCGGCGTTCCAAGGAGGTCTACTTTAAGTCGATCAATCTGGTCAAAGAGGTGATGGAGGGTGTTAAGAACCAGAGGGTCGTCAATATCCGGAAGGCAAAGCGCCTCATGCAGAATGCGGTCAACGCGATCATGCAGGACGATTCGGCTCTGCTGGGATTGGCCAACATTAAAAATTATGACGAGTATACCTTTAACCACTCGGTCAATGTGGCCATCTATGCCATCGCCATCGGCCAGAGGATTGGTATTCCCAAGAAGCACCTCTCCCATTTAGGCATGGCAGGCTTATTTCACGATATCGGCAAGACGCAAGTTCCCAAGGAGGTTCTGAACAAAGCTGGAAAATTG
>DYHU01000286.1 GCA_020724025.1 Syntrophorhabdus sp.
ACATTAAACTTGATGGTCTCGTAAAAAGTCGTCATTCCCGTGAAAACGGGAATCCAGAGAATTCTAACTACATGAAAAGACTGGATTCCTGCTTGCGCAGGAATGACAGAAAATCGCCTTTTCAGACTTTTTACGAAACCATCAGACTTAATAAATCCTTGTTTTGTCCTTTGAAAAGTTGCAGAATTTATGATAACGAATGATGCCTCAGGAGGTTTTCAATGGGACTCCTTCAAAAACAGTATGAATCTTTAAGAAAGAAGGTCAAAAAATCCGAACTGGAAAATCAGCGGCGCGCCTTCAGAGAGACCCGCTCCCGTCAGAAGCAGAACCTTCATCTCCTCGACGGTTTTGAAAAGATGAAGGAAGAGGTGAAACGAATTCGCTCTGCGTCTCTTGGGAACCGGGATCTCCTTGGGGAAGCGATCGCCCATCTCGAGAAGAACCAGTTCAAAGTTCTTCGGGCGAGAGATGCCGAAGAGGCCTGCGAGATCTTCCTGAAAGAGATTGCAGGGGAGAGGCTCGTCGTCAAATCGAAGTCCAACCTTTCCAAAGAGATCGGGCTTACCGCCTTTCTCACCCGGCACGGCATTGAGGTGATTGAGACCGATATCGGTGACCGGATCATTCAGCTTGCGGGTGGACGACCCTCGCATTATACCGGGCCGATCGTTCATCTCTCCCGGTATGAGGTGGCCGAAATCCTCTCCAAACATTTGAAGAGAGAAGTCCCCCCTGTTCCGGAAGAGGAGATGCAGGCGGTCAGGGAAGATATTGAATCCTATCTCCAGAGGGCAAGGGTGGGCATCACGGGTGCCAATGCGATCGGGGCGAGAGAAGGAGCTGTCCTGATCATTCACAACGAAGGAAATGTCACGCGGGTGCGAACGAGAACGAAGCATCTCATCATCGCCTCCATCGATAAGATCTATCCGGATATGAACGACGCCATGACGATGGCAAAGCTTGAGACCTATCTGGCCACAGGCTCCATCTTCCCTTCTTTCATCGACATCATCGGAGGAAGATCCAAATCTTCCGATGTGGAGAAGATCCCTTTTTACGGAATGCATGAGCCGAATGAACTGGCGATCATCCTCCTCGATCATGGAAGAAGCCGGATTCTGGAGGAGATGAAAGACTTCTCCGACCTCCTCTACTGCATCGGATGCGGCAACTGTCTTCTCGATTGCCCCACCTATAACTCGATCGGTCCCTCCTTCGGGACAGATGGCATGCTGGGCGGAAGGGGGGTGGCCCTCTCCTCTCTGATCCGGGGCATGAGAGAGGGGGTTGAGGATGGACTCTTTCTCTGCACGACCTGCGGCCTCTGCGGGGAGGTCTGTCCGGTCGGGATCGATGCGGGAAAGAGACTGAAAGACCTGAGGAGATTGAGCTTAATGAATTCAGGGATTTCCTCCGAACTCGATGAAGTGACTCAACTTCAATCCACGATCGATCGGTTCGGAACGCCCTATGGCGAGATGGAACGGACCCAATTTCCGTCCCTTAAGAAGAAAGCCCCCCTCGTCCTCTATATCGGCTGTGTGGGATTGACGACAGAGGTTGAAACCACCGTTCGGGTGATCGACCTTCTCCAGCGATTGGGCGTCGATTTCACGGTGATCGATGAGGTCTGCTGTGAGGCGGTGAAAGGGGATACGGGATCGAGCGCCAATCCGGAGCGAATCCGGAAAAACATTGAGAGAATAAAAGAAGCAGGGGGCCGAGAGGTTCTCTTCCCCTGTCCCACCTGTCTTAAAACTTTCCTGGAATATGATGAAAAAGCTCCCACCGGACTCGTCTTTGAGACCCTTCTTTCCTATCTTCGGAAACATTTTTCCTTTATCTCATCGGAGGACAATCCAGCCACAATCACCTATCACGATCCATGCCACCTCGGAAGAGGGCTTGGATCCTTTGATGGAGCAAGAGAACTGTTAAAAAGCGTTGGGACCAAATTCGTGGAGATGGAGCATCACCACCGGGAATCGCTCTGCTGCGGAGCAGGGGGAGGGGTGAGGGCTTTCTATCCGAAGTTCTCCAGAGACATTGCACGAAGGCGCGTCAAAGAAGCAGAGGAAGTGAAGGCAGACATTCTTCTCACGGACTGCCTCTCCTGCAAACATAATTTAAGACAAGGCGTTCCCTTTGAAGGAAAGATGAAGGTGATGACCACCCCGGAATATCTTCTGGAGAAGATTGAGGCGGGGAAAATCAAGTCTTCACGAAAATAGATCCATCAGTGAAGTTAATGGGGTCACATCTTCATATGTCATTATTTTCTTGAAATAAAAACTGCGTTTATATAAGATCACAATATGGCCAGATCCCTCCGGATGGATTATCCCGATACTTTCTACCATATATTATCGCGAGGAAATGAAAAGCGGGACATATTTTATGACAAAGACGATTACCTCCGATTTTTTGATACTCTTGGGAAAACAGTGGAGCGATTTAAATTGGAGATCCATGCTTATGTATTGATGAAAAATCATTATCACCTTTTAGTCCGAACAACCGAGGCCAACCTTTCACGAGCAATCCAGTGGTTGGGCGTAAATTATTCTGTTTGGTTTAACCGCCGCCATCAGCGAAGTGGCCATCTGTTTCAGGGGCGTTTTAAGAGCTTTATGATTGAGAATGATCGTTACTTTACAGCTATGTGCCTTTACATTCATGGGAACCCTCTTAGGGCCGGACTCGTGAAGAAGTTGTGGGATTATCCCTGGAGCAGCTGTCGAGCATATATGAACAAGAGGTATGAGGTGTCATGGTTAACAACAGAGTTGATATTGGGGATGTACGGAGGGAGCCTGAAGGCATTCGTTAATGCACAGGAGAAATCGTTTAGAAGCAACGAGAATATTTTGGATAAACTTTGGCATGGGTTATATCTTGGGAGTAAGGAGTTTGGTGAAGAATGTATCGAGAGGGTGAAGGTAGAGAGTCATCAAGAAAAGCCTCAGGGGAGGTCATTGTTACGGGAGAGAGACATACGGGACTTGGTTTTAGAGATCCTTGAGGAATTGGGAGAAAGGAATCCCGAATCGGTGCTGAAGATTCGGAAGTATCGTTGTTGGAACAGAGATATAGCAATGTATATTTTGTATCAACTGGGTGCCTATCGGAACAAGGAGATTGGAGAGGTATTCGGAGTGGGATATACGGCGGTGGTAGGGGCGGTGAAACGGGCCCTATCATATTTGAATAAAGATCGCCGATTGGAGAGAGAGGTTAAAAGAATATTTAATGACATATGAAGATGTGACCCCAAAACCTTATGATGTGGTGATTGTGGGTGCGGGGCCGGGAGGGTCCACGGCAACCCGATTCTGCGCCCGATCGGGATTGAAAACCCTCCTGATCGAGAAAGAGAAGTTCCCCAGGTACAAGCCCTGCGGAGGTTGTCTTTCCCTCAAGACCGTCCATCTCCTGGATCTCGATCTCAGTCCGGTCATCGAGAACACCATCTTCGGAGCCAAATTCAGTTACTGCCTCAAAGAGCCTTTCCACATCGAATCCAAAGAGCCGATCGCCTTTCTGGTGATGAGGGACCGTTTCGATCAGTTCTTGAGGGAGAAGGCCCTGGCGGAAGGGGCGGAGATACTGGAGGGAGAAAGGGTTGTAAATGTCCGGGAGAAGGAAAAAGGGGTGGAGATTGAGCTGGCCAGCGGAGAGAAATTTTATTCTCAATTCCTCATCGGCGCGGATGGTCCGGAGAGTGTTGTCGCGAAGTCGCTTTCCCTTCCTCCGCAGGGAATCAATGGAGACGGGATAGCCATTCAGAGCGAGATTCCATTCGACTCCTCCATCCCTTTCCCAGAAAAAGAACTTCACCTCGTCCATTTAGATTTCGGCGGAATCCCAAACGGCTATAGCTGGGTCTTTCCTAAAAAGGAGTGGCTCTCCATCGGAATCGGCGGGATGTTCAGGGAGACGAAGAAGATGAATCCCCGCCAGTACCTGAGAGGTTTTCTTAAGGGTTTGACCTATGTCCCGGAGGGAAAGATGGAAAGGATGAGGGGCCACCTTCTCCCCTCTTTCTATGATGAATGGCAGAAGGTTTCACAGGGAAGGATCCTTCTGGTGGGAGATGCGGCACATCTGATGGACCCTCTGCAAGGAGAGGGGATCTACTATGCCGTCCGAAGTGGGATGCTGGCCGCAGAGGCAATCGTCGAATCGAAGGAGAAAGGAATTCCCCCATCCGATCTCTATCAGAGAACGGTCCATCTTCACATCTCCGGGAATCTGAAATGGGCTCTTTCTTTTTCCCGATTCATTTTCAGGTTCACAAGGCTTGCCTATCAGACCCTGAGACACTATCCCGAATTAAGCAGCCTCTACCTTCAGGTCCTGGAGGGAAGAGAAACCTATCAGGGATTTGTGGCAGGGGTAAAGGAACGAATCAGGGATTTCATGAAGGGAAGACTGAGAAGGTGTGAAAAAATTGAGAGGGAGTCCTCGGTTTAATAGGTCTCTGGC
>DYHU01000287.1 GCA_020724025.1 Syntrophorhabdus sp.
GATACGGGCATCCCTGCCTACCGGCAGGCAGGCTTACCGTTACCGTGTAACGAACCCCTTATTTCTAAGAAATGCTTGGACCGTATTTTTTTTGGAGATTTGACCTGCCGTGATAAAACGGAATCGGTCCCCGGATCCCAGGAGTCTCTTCTGAATCTCCCGGGAGGACAACCCCTGCCTTAAACCCTCCTCAACCTTTTCCCGGAGACTTTCCAGAAAATCGATCTTCTTCTTAAGGGCCTCTCCGGGTTTCTCGATGACGCCGCTGAAAGAACAGAACATCTTGCAGATGTGGAGAGAAGCAATTTTTTTCAAAGAATCGAGGAGCGCATAGACATCTTCGTCCTCTCTCGTGTATCTCACCTCTTCGTCGAGAAACAGATCCCCTGAAAACAACCAACCTTCATTGGGTTCATAGAGGCAGATATGGTCGTCCGAATGGCCTGGTGTAGGAATGATGAAAAATCTATGATTCTTGGTACGGATCTCTGAACCCACCTGAGCCGTTTCCCACGAATGGGGTGTTCCCCAGACGAAGCGCCGGTGAAGTCTAATCCACCTGAAGGGAGACCTCATATAGGAGGTGGCTCTGGGATGGGCAAGGGGAACAATGCCGTACTTCTGGGTCATCCAGAAATTGTTTCCCGTATGGTCCTCATGGTGATGCGTATTGACCACTGTATTGAGGGCCGGAAGCTCGTCACAGATTTTCAAAAATCCCTTTCGACAGCGTGGAAAACCTGTATCAATGAGAAGCCCATCAACATAATAGGCATGAACCTTAAAGAGAGGAATCCCCAGAAACCGGCTGGTCATATGAATCGAACTCACAGAACCATTTTGTTCAATACGTATGGAATATCTGTTCATGGATGATCTTATCTGGCGACAACTCCGCTCATAATAAAATTGATAAATTCATTGGTCTGGTTTAATCCGAAAGGGTTGTGAGCATTCTGTCTGCCATAAGTAAAACCTTTAAACAATAAGAAAAGGCAGTGCCCAACGACCTTCTCATCCATTTTACGGAAGACGCCCTTTTCCATTCCCTCTTTTAAAATAGAGGTAAAAATCTCCTCTATCCCCGTTTCAACGATGTGGGGCTTTTCCTTGAGAAAGGGGGAAAAGAAGCCCGATTCATCGTTCAGGATATTGACGATAAATGGATTTTGTTCGAGATACTTGTTGGCCAATCGAATGTAGGTCTGGAGTTTCTCTGCGGGTTCGGTAATTTTACCGATCTGGTTCAGGATGGCTTTTCTAACCGATAAAGCCTCAAACATCAAAAGCTCTTCGAGAATTTTCTCTTTATTTTCAAATTCCTGGTATAAGGTTCGCTTCGAAATGGTGGCGTCCTTGGCGATTTCATCAACAGTTGTTTTGCTGAACCCAAACCTCTCAAACCTCTTTTTAGCGTGACTCAGAATTTGAGCCCTTTTGTCCGATTCCATGGTTACCACAAAACTATTTCAGTTTTTAGTTTTCTACCATACCCTCTATTTTTTGTCAAGCCATTTTTAAGAAAACCCCATAAAAGTCCTTTTTGATCGCTCCGAATTCGTTTCAGAGTCTCATAACTGATTGATCTTCTTAGATGATGAACCTGGTTCAGGGTGCTATTTTCCCCTAATTTCAGGGCATTAAACGGCTTTTTGAATAGATCTCTCTAAAACGAGTCCCCGGCAATAGAGAGAACGATGGAGACATAGATGGGTGAGAATAAAAAGAAAGATAAACGTTCGGACAATAAAAAACTAATAAACCAATCTGGTTTATAAGTCTTGCTTCTCTATTCGCTAACCACCTGGATTATGGCCCCCTCGCCCTGCGCCAAACCGCCGCAGATTGAGGCAACCCCCATGCCTCCGCCTCTTCTTCTCAGTTCATAAATCAGGGTCATGAGAATTCTTGCTCCGCTTGCACCGACCGGATGGCCGATGGCAATGGCTCCGCCGTTCACATTCGTCTTCTCTAAAATCGATTTCATCTTTTCAGGATCTCCATTAGCCAAAATCTTTGCGCTGACCAGTGGCATGGCGGCAAAGGCTTCATTGACTTCGATCAGGTCTATCTGACCGAGACTGATGCCCGCTTTCTCCAGAACCTTCTGGATGGTGAAGCCCGGAATGGCCGCAATCAACCTCGGAGTGGTGGCAGTCGCTATCATGGAAACGATTCTTGCTAAGGGCTTGAGTCCCTTTTCTCTGGCCTTCTTTTCACTCATAATAAGGATTGCTGAGGCGCCTGTATCGAGGCCTGGTGCATTTCCAGCGGTGACGGTTGGGCTTCCATAGACAAGAGGCAATTTTGAGAGTTTTTCAAGGGTCGTGTCCGGCTTTGGAAACTCGTCCTGTTCTAAAATGATCGGCGGCCTTTTCCCCTGCGGAATTCCGACCCGCATCAACTCCTCGCCTATCACGAACTTCCCCGCCGAAAAAGCCTTTGCATACTTCATCTGACTTCCATAGGCCCACCGGTCCTGATCCTCTCTGCTGATTCCATATTCAAGGGCCACCTCTCCGGTATCGACCGAGACAGGATTGAACCCTTTATAACCCAGTCCATGGAGACCATCCCACAATTCAATACTGCCCAATCTCGATCCCCAGCGCACATAAGGAGGAACAACAAGAGGAGTTCGGCTCATGTTTTCAGCGCCAACCCCTATCGCAATCTCAATCTCCCCGGCCTTAATCGCCCTGTAACCCAGTCTCACGGCCGCCAGCGATGAGCAGCAAGCGCGGTCCAATGTGATGGAGACAGAGTCTCCCGGCATCCCTGCCTTGAGGGTCGCCTGCCTGGCAGGAACATCGGTCTCCAGGCCTACCTCTCCAGGAACAGCCACCCCATAATAGGTCTCCTCAACCTCTTCTCCTTTGACATTGGCTCTCTGGAGGACTTCGCGGATAACCATCGCCCCAAGGTCGATAGATGGAATATCCTTAAGGGTTCCTCCGAATTTCCCGAAGGGCGTCCTCACCGCACTGACCACCACCACACCGTTCTTTTCCATGATCTCCCCCTTTCCGCTGCTGATTGAATAAACCGGTTTTAAAGTCCTGTCAATATAAAACTTGTTTTATCCATAATCCCTCGGTTACGGGGGGTAATTCCATCTCATTGATAGTAGGGGTTGATAGGCGGGACAGGAATGTCCCGCCTATCAGGTGTAATTAAATTTTTATCAGGAATTTTGTGACCCCCCATAACTTAGGGATTACTTTTATCCTATCTCCGCCGCCAATTCACCTCTTATGAATCGGTGTTCTGAATTGGTGAACTGAATCAATCTGTTCAGTATATCAAGGGCTTTCCCCGAATCAATGGTTTGCTCGGCCAGCTCAATCCCCTCCTTGAAATCCTTCACCCTCCCGGCAACCACAAAGGCGGCAGCCGCATTTAGGACAATGATATCCCGCTTTGCCCCTTCACCGCCTTTTAAAATTTCCAGGATGATCTCTGCATTCTGTTCCTTTGTCCCACCCTTAATCTCTTCGACCTTTCCCCGTTTCATTCCGAAATCTTCTGGCTCGACGGTGTAGTTCTTAAATTCTCCATCTTTCAATTCAGTGATTTTCGTCTTTCCGGTGATGCTGACCTCGTCGAGCGTATCCTTCCCATGGATCACAAGGCCCCTCTTGATCCCGAGGTTCAACAAAACCTTGGCCATCGTCTCCGTCAGATTCGGATCATAGACACCCAAAACCTGAAAGGTTGCTCCTCCGGGGTTGATGAGAGGGTCTAAAAGATTGAAGAGGGTTCTGATGCCGATCTTCTTCCGAAGGGCGATGAGATGGTCCAGTCCATTGTGGACCAGGTGGTCATGAAGAAAGCAGATGCCCAGAGTCCTGAAGCATCTTTCGAGTTGAGTGGGGGTCATGTCGAGATTGACTCCCAATGCCTCAATGACGTCACCGCATCCACATAGGGGATGGACCGATTTCTTAACATATTTAGCCACCTTCAGTCCCCCTCCTGACACAACCAGGGCGGTTGCCGTCGAGATATTGAATGTATTCGTTCCCTCTGTCATACTTTTTGTTGTCCTCAAGATGGTCTCCCTTTCGATCGTGATCTCCTCCCGATCCAGACAGACGGCATCCACCCTGCAATCCATCTTCAAAGATTTCTCTTTCATCACCTTTGCGGCTTCCGTGATCTCTTCGGGAGTTTCTCCCTTCATCCTCAATGCGGTAAGGAATGAGGCGATCTGCCCTGTCGAGGCCTTTTTGGTTGCCACCTCCCTCATCACCCCTTCCATCTCTTCTGCCGTCAAATTCTCTTTCAAAACCAGTTTACCAATCGCTTCTTTGATCATCGTCCTTCTCCTTTCTTGTGGATTTGTTGAATAAAAAAAAAGGCTATGGTCATATTCCATAGCCTTTTTAGAACGTGCTTAAAAAATAGAAATAAAAAGGCCATGGGAGGCAGGGGCGCCGCCCATGGCCTTGGTTTTCAGTTTAAGTTGCTATACGGGCGCCGGGCAGA
>DYHU01000001.1 GCA_020724025.1 Syntrophorhabdus sp.
AGGACACCGGCCTTTCACGTCGGCAACAGGGGTTCGAATCCCCTTGGGGACGCCAGTGTTATTACGGAAAAGCCCTGGCCTTGGTCAGGGCTTTTCGTTTTATTTTCTTTGATCAGGCCAAGAGCATCCCGCTTTTAGCGGGACAACAGGGGTTCGAATCCCCTTGGGGACGCCAGTGTTATTACGGAAAAGCCCTGGCCTTGGTCAGGGCTTTTCGTTTTATTTTCTTTGATCAGGCCAAGAGCATCCCGCTTTTAGCGGGACAACAGGGGTTCGAATCCCCTTGGGGACGCCAAAGCTATTACGGAAGAGCCCTGACCCCGGTCAGGGTTCTTTTTTTTATTAGCAGGGTGTTTTTAATTAATGAGTGACCACATTCTATTTTTTAATTTTGGAAATATTTTCTCCGTTTTTTGGAGATAGGGGGAAATTATTGCCGGAAGGGTCGAGGATAATTATTTTATTAATAAATGGAATAGAGGTAAGCTATCGAAAATAATAGGGGAATAAAAATTCGATCCGGCTGATTTATTTTGGCACATCCATTGCTTTGTCTTAAGGCAAATGATGGAACTGCCACCTTTAGCCAACCTGATGCTTGCCGGTTTCGAAGGGAATCCTACCGTCCTTTCTCCTGATTTTTCCTCCGAGGGGTTCAATTCTCTTCTCCTCAATCAGATGGTCGATACGGAAGAAGGACACTGTAATGGTGATGGGTGCCAAGGGAAGTTCCTATTCCCTTTATCAGAAGAATCGTTCTCGCCCCGGTCAGATGAGAGAGAATCTCTTGTTTACAACACCTTCAATGTACTTATTGACCAGACCCTAATTCATCCATTGAACGTTCCCGTCCTTCCCGAAGGTCAAGAGCTTCCTCCTTCACTCCATCAACCATCGGAAACTCCATTGTTTAAGTCGAGCCCAATCCATTCCCCAAACGCGGTAGGTGCGGACATTCAGGGAGAGTCCTCTCTGTTTTCGGAAGAGTTTGGGAGTGTGAGAAGCCCTTTTATCCCCGGACATCCGGATGGTCTGGAAAGACTTGCTTCGAATCCCTCTTACTCGCTTTCGTCCGATCAGATCAACCTTCCCTTTCAGGAACTCTTCATTTCCCAGAACTCTGAAGGAGAATCGGTTGATCACTCGCCGTTTCAATCCGGGAGTGGAAAAATGGCACCGGACCTATCTCTTTTGGGGAAGGGTGTTTCGGAGACTGTTCGGCAGTTTGTAAATCGAATGGGCGGTCATCATGAGGAACCTTTCTCCATATTTCAGATAAAGGGGAAAGATGCGGAAAACTTTCTCGTGACCAGCAAGATGGAGGATGTTGGCCAGAGAGCCTTGACTTCTTTAAATCCAACCACTGTTTCTTTGGAAAAAGGCGGACCGGACCTGACATTGAAATTTGAATTCATTGGTAAACCTCAAATCGGTGGATCAAGCCCCGACTCTGAAAATGACAACCACGGATTGGCATCTCTGAAAAATAATCCCTCCCTTTCCGAATCCTATTCGATACAGAACGGCGTCGGGCCGGAATCTAAAATGGAGCATTTCATGCCGGAGGAGGTTCCGAAGGGGCAGAATGGTTTCTCTTCGAAAGCGGAGCCATTTGAAATTTATCATCAGGTTGGCCGGAAGATAGCCTGGTCCGTTCAAAATGGCGAGGAAAGGATCAAACTAACATTAGATCCCCCCCGGCTCGGCAACCTCTATATGGAGGTGACAAAAGAAAAAGAGATGGTAAGGGCCACCCTCTGGGCAGAAAGCCCGGCGACGAAAGAGTTGCTCGAGGCCCACCGGGTGGAACTTCGCAGGGTTCTGGAAAAGGATGGTTTTAAACTGGAGAGATTTGATGTCTTTGTTCAGCAGGAGCCGGATCGATCCCCGGAGAGGAGAGAGTTTTCTTTTCTTAGAGGACAACGAGAGGGAAGGGAAATCAAAGAAGACAGGGCGTTTCTATCATCCGAATCTTCGGATGTCCCTTCCATTGCGGTCGGTCGATATCCGGGAGTGAGCAGTTATATAGACAGAATCATATAGCATAATCGGAGGTTACAAAATGAGCATTTCGTCCATATCACCCACGGCCAATTCTGATTCAGTGGCTGGTTCCAGCAAGAGAAAGACCAGTCTCAATCAGGAGGATTTTTTAAATCTCTTCGTCACGCAGTTGAAAAACCAGAACCCTCTCGAACCCATGGATACTTTTCAGATGGCCACACAGATGGCACAATTTAGCAGCCTGGACAGCCTGAATCGAATCCAAAGCTCCCTTGAAACTCTGGGCGCCTATCAGGCCTCTATGAACGGTTTGCAGGCGACCGGGCTAATCGGTAAGAGAGTGGAAACTGAAAGCCAGTATCTGTCCATCAACGGAGGAAAGTCGTCGGAGGGTTATTATCAGTTGTCCAAACCCGGAAAGGTGAAGATCCAGATCTATGACGGGAAAGGGCAATTGATTCGAACCCTTGATGAAGGGGTAAAAGATGCTTCAAGGCAAAAGCTGGCCTGGGATGGAAAATCGCAGGAGGGCATGAAGCAGCCTGATGGCAGATATTTATTCCAGGTCACAGCCGTTGACGAAAAGGGGCAACCCATCCCGGTCGGTCTTTCAAGAATAGACACGGTGACAGGAATCCACTTCGAAAACGGAGTGATCTATCTGGATCTGGGTTCAGAAAGAATTACCTTACAGGATGTGAAAGCCATCCTGAATTCATCTTCCTAAAATCGAAAGGAGGTTATACCTATGTCTGTCACATCATCTTTTTATTCGGGGCTTTCGGGTCTTGACACCCATGCCACGGCCCTGCAGGTCATCGGAGATAACATCGCCAATCTCCAAACCACAGGTTTTAAGAACAGCTCGGTTCACTTTGAGGACGTCCTCGGAGTTTCCCTCTCGGGAGTGTCCGGCGGTAATCAGACAGGCGCAGGCGTTAAGGTTTCGACGGTGGATGCCAACTTCATCCAGGGTTCTTTGATGACGACCGATGTCTCCACGGATGTGGCTGTCAATGGCAAAGGGTTTTTCGTTGTCCAGGATTCCCTGACGGAGGAGATGTATTACACCCGTGCCGGCCATTTCAAAATTGATAACCGGGGCTACTATGTCAACCCCCAGGGATATCAGGTCCAGGGATATCTCTATGACAGCACGGGAACGACCCTGATCGAATCCTTATCGGATATCCAGATCAACCAGAACAGTATGATCCCTCCCCAGGTCACCAGCGAGGTGGATATGGGTTTAAATTTTAACGCATCCGAATCTCTCCTGGTCTGGGATATCACCGATCCATCAGGGACCTCACATTTTTCAACGGCCTTGAACATCTATGATTCACTCGGGCAGTCCCACCAAGTCCGGGTCTATTTCACGAAGACGGCAGATCAGACCTGGGGATGGAATGCCGTGATTGATGGCTCAGATGTTCAGGGAGGGACTCCTGGGGTCCTCGAGCAATATGGCTCAGGGACAGCTATTTTTGATTCCTCCGGAGGATTAACCACAGCGATGCCAGTCAATTTTTATACGGGGGCTATCACCTTTGCCAATGGCCTCACTCCTCCGGCAACAACCGTCGATTTTACAGGAACGACCCAGTACGGCTCTCCTTCAGCGATCCAGGTCCTCACTCAAGATGGATATGCGGCCGGAACGGTTTCAGGGGTGAGTATCGATGGTGAAGGGAACATTGTTGCCAGTTATACGAATGGGACGCGGCGAAAGATCGCCTGTCTCGCCCTGGCCGATTTCCCAAGTCTCAATGGCCTTAACCGGAAGGGAGCAAATCTTTTCCAGGCGACGACCACTTCCGGGGATCCCCTTTATAATAGACCCGGAATAGGGGGCATGGGCGCGATTTCCTCCTCCATGCTGGAAGAGTCGAATGTCGATATGGCTGCTGAATTTATTAAAATGATCATCATCCAGAGGGGCTATCAGGCCAATACCAAGGTAATCACCACCACCGATGAGATGCTGGCCCAACTGATTAATATCCGGTAATAGTTCGGAGTTCGGGGTCTAGAGCGAAAAAACAGATGAATTTATTTACAGCCTCATAATAGTATGGATATCCCTTGCAATTAACACAGGGCTGCAATCGACAGAAGTAACTCCCCCTTCCCCCCTCTTAGCTTAAGAGGGGGGATATCCCTCCCCTTGAGGTAAGGGGAGGTTAGGTGGGGTTATGAATCTTTGTGTCGACATCATCAATGTATGGACTATTTTGAGACCCTTAATAAGGCTCCGAACTCTCCAATCTGTCAAACCGTTGACAAACGACCTGAATATTGACGGCCATCCTTCTGTCCCGTTTCTTCCTTTAATTCGAAAAATTCAATTCTCTCAAAAGATTAGCCAACTCTTATAAATTCTTTTCCGGTTGGCACGTTCGTTGCTATTCTCCTCTTTGAAGTTTAATTCCTGGACGAGATGGAATGGCAAAACAACAGGTTGCTGAAGTAAAAGAGAATAAAGGGTCTGAAAGCGAGTCCCCGAAGGCCAAAAAGGGAAAGAAAGGCCTGGTCATCCTGATAGGCGGCCTCTTTTTCCTCATCCTTGCAGCCATTGGCTCGATCTTTTTCTTTGCTCCCTCCCTCATCCCGGCGGGGATCAACCCCTTTAAAGAGGATGCCTCAACACAGGAGAAGAAGCCCGAACCGGCAAAGCATGGCCATATCTACAGCCTCGATTCGATGATCGTCAATCTCGCCGATACGGAGTTTCCGAGATACCTAAAGATCAAGATCGATATCGAAAGCGAGGAGCCAAAGGGGAATGAGGAGTATGTGAAGCGCTCGCCCCAGCTGAAGGATGCCATTCTGGCCATCCTCACCAGCAAGACCTATCCGGAAATTTCCGAGTCGAAGGGAAAGGTGAAGTTGAAGGAGGAAATTGTCCTGAAAGCGAATCAACTCTTTGAAAAATTTAAGGTGAAGACGATCTACTTCACCGAATTCGTGGTGCAATGATGGCTGTGGAAAAGATTTTGTCTCAGGAAGAGATCGATGCCCTTCTGCATGGAATGGGAAACGGAAATGTCAGCACCGCACCGGAACCTCCGGATCGTTCCGGCGTCAGACATTATGATTTCACCAATCAGGACCGGGTCATTCGTGGCCGGATGCCCACCCTGGAGATCATCAATGACCATTTTTGCAGGCTATTCCGGAACAACCTTTCCGCCGCTTTAAGAAAGACGATCGATGTGAGTTCGAGGGGCATCGAGATGAAGAAATTCGGGGAGTTCATCAAAACCCTTCCGGTCCCGAGCAGTCTTCATATCTTCCGGATGGATCCCCTCCGGGGGTATGCGATCTTAGCGCTGGAAGCCAAGCTGGTCTTCACACTGCTCGATGTCTTTTTCGGAGGGTCAGGGAAGGCAACCTACCGGGTCGAGGGAAGGGATTTCACTGCAATCGAGTCAAGATTGATCCACAAGGTGGCGACCATGATTTTCTCGGATATGGAAAAGGCGTGGAATGTGGTCCATCCCATTACGCTCCAGCATGTCAGGAGCGAGATCAATCCTCAGTTCGTCAGCATCGTTCCACCCAGCGATCTCGTGATCAACATCACATTCGGAGTGGAACTGGAGCAGTTTACCGGAATGATCACACTCTGCATTCCCTATGCCATCATCGAACCCATCAAAAATAGACTCTATTCCGGATTTCAGAGTGAGCAACTTGATGTGGATCAGACCTGGATCTCGAGAATTTTGGAGCGATTGCAGAGCGCCGAGGTGGAAGTGAAGGTCGAACTGGGGAAGTCCAAGGTCATGGTTCAGGATCTTCTCCGGTGGAAGGAAGGGGATGTGCTTTCCCTGAACAGGGAGGTTTCGGATCTATTGGTCGTCCAGGTTCAGGGGGTTCCCAAATTTACCGGAAAGCTCGGAATTTGCAGAGGCAACAAAGCGATTCAAATCGAAGGAAAAGCAAAACCCGCATAGATTGAATGAGGAGGTCGGTTATGGAACAGGAGCAACACAGTTTCACAGAAGAAAGAGAGGGGAAAGAAAGAATGGGCGAGGAAGTCTCCGCTCCGAAGGAGAGTGACAATCTCGATTTCATCCTCGATATTCCGCTGGAAGTCTCCGTGGAATTGGGCCGGAGCAAGATATTGATCAGCGAACTCCTTCAGCTGGGACAGGGGTCGGTCATTGAACTCTCCAAACTGGCAGGAGAACCTCTGGAGATTCTGGTCAATCAGAAACTGGTGGCCCGCGGGGAAGTGGTGGTCGTCAATGAAAAATTCGGCGTGAGACTTACGGATATCATCAGCCCTGTCGAAAGGGTCAAACAACTGGGGGCCTGATGGAGATGACCTGGGCTATTTTAAAGATGATTCTGGTGCTGGGGACGATTCTCTTCGTTCTCTTTCTCCTTGGCAGGCTGATGAAGAAGAACCGGATGATGACAGGAGGATCATCCGGCGATTCTGGAATCCGTGTGCTGGCCACGCAGTGTCTTGCTCCTCAAAAATATCTCTCCCTGGTTGAAATGGGCGGAGAGGTCCTGGCTCTCGGGATTTCAGAGGCTCAAATCACCCTTCTCACCAAGATCGAAAACAGGGAGTTCATCGAGAGGATGTTGAACCGCACTGCATCGAAACAGGAAGCCTCCTTTCCCCTCCATTATTTTCAGCCCTTTTTCATGAGACCGAAAGGTTTTAAAGGCGGGTTGTGGAGGAGGGTTTATGGGAAATAATTTCCATCGCTTCCACCTCCTCGTGATCATCGGAATGGCGGGGATCGCCTTTCTGCTCTTTTTCCCCTCCCAGGGCCTTGCCCAGACCAAAGCCCTTTCCATGCCCACGGTGAAGATCGGCGTCGGAGAATCGAAAAATCCGGGGGAGGTCTCTGTCCTCATTCAGATACTCTTTCTTCTGACCATCCTTTCTCTGGCTCCGGCCATTCTGATCATGATGACCTCCTTCACCCGTTTGATCATCGTCTTCTCCTTCCTAAGGAATGCCCTGGGAATTCAGCAGATGCCGCCCAATCAGATCCTGATCGGATTGTCCCTCTTTCTGACTTTCTTCATCATGACTCCTGTCTGGCAGACGGTCAAAGAGAATGCCTACACCCCCTATATGGAGAAGAAGCTCTCGCAGGAGAAGGCCCTTGAAGAGGCGATCAAACCGGTTCGCCAGTTCATGTTCAAACAGACCAGAGAGAAGGACCTGGCCCTGTTCATCGGCCTGTCGAAGATTCCAAAACCGAGAAATACGGAAGATATCCCAACCACCGTGCTCCTTCCGGCTTTTATGATCAGCGAGTTGAAGACGGCTTTCCAGATGGGATTTGTCCTCTTTCTTCCCTTTCTGGTCATCGATATGGTTGTCTCGAGCATCCTGTTGTCCATGGGGATGATAATGCTTCCGCCCGTGATGATCTCGTTGCCTTTCAAGGTCCTGCTCTTCGTACTGGTCGACGGGTGGCATCTCATCGTGGGTTCGATGGTAAAGAGTTTTTATTGAATGCCTATAATGCTTATGATGATGGAATATGTTTTTCAGTGTTTTTTCATTTGGAGAAGAGAAGATGAATCCTGAACTTGTGGTGCGCATTGCAAAAGAGGCGATCGAAATTACCCTCTACCTCTCCCTGCCGATCATGGGGGTGGGACTGGTCGTGGGATTCATCATCAGCCTTTTTCAGGCGGTCACCCAGATACAGGAGGTTACGCTCACCCTTGTCCCGAAGATCGTCGCCGTCCTGCTCAGCCTGCTCTTTCTCATGCCCTGGATGTTGCAGAAGATGATTTATTATACGGAACAGTTGCTGATTCAGTTGCCCGGATTTGCGCGATGAGAGGAAGCGGCTTCGATGGTCAATGATTTTTCCCAGTGGACGTTGCCCATGTTTCAAACCTGGCTCCTCATCCTGATGCGGGTTGCGCCGGTCGTCTTTATGATGCCCCTGTTTTATTCCCGCAACATTCCCAACAGGGTGAAGGCCGGATTGACCCTGATCATCAGCCTGGTGCTTCTGCCCACGGTCAAGATCGAGGTGGGGCTATTCCCGTCCGAGCCATTGGGCTTCGGTTTCTTCGCACTCTCCGAATTGATGATCGGGTTTCTTCTGGGTTTCTCGGTCCGTCTGATCTTTGCCGGCCTCCAACTGGCAGGTGAACTGGCAGGTTTCCAGATGGGGTTCGGAATGGCGAGGGTGATGGACCCCCAGTCAGGCAGCGAATCGACCGTGGTGACCGAATTCTATTACCTTATCGGACTCCTTCTCTTTTTGGCGGTGGACGGGCATCACTGGTTTTTCAAGGCCCTCGCACAGAGTTTTCATCTCCTCGCTCCGGGAGAGTTTCAACCCCGGGAGGGACTGGTTCAGCTCTTCATCCGTCTATCGGGAAGGATGTTTGTGCTGGCGATTAAGATCGTGGCGCCTATTCTGGCCATCATGATGCTGGTGCAGATTACGTTGGGCATCATTGCGAGGATGATCCCCCAGGTGAACCTGTTGATGAGCAGTTTTCCGGTGACGATCAGCCTGGGGCTGATCTTTCTGGGGCTTTCGATGGAGATGTTCTGGCCCGCTCTCAAGGACCTGATGGATGAATCGGGAAGGGGATTGGTGACCACCCTGTTGCCCCTGATGAAGAGATAACTCAATGTTGAAAAAAGAGGGCTATTGGGTGTGCTTCAAAACCTTTACCAAGCGGTCATTTATTATGTTTTATGGGTAACCGATGATATCGCTTATTGGGACTTTTGAAATTTGCTTGGAATCGCATGGCCAAACGCTAAAAGGTTTCCGCTGTAAAGCTTTTTCAGCACATCCAACAGCCCTCTTTGGGACTGATTTTATGTAATGGGTTAAGGAACGATGGCAGAAGAGTCTTTTTCCGAACGAACCGAACAGGCCACGCCGAAAAGGCGGGAAGAGGCGAGAAGAAAAGGCCAGGTGGCAAAGAGCCGGGAGATTCCTTCGATCTTTGTCCTGATGGGAGGAGCCTCGATCCTGTTTCTATTCGGTTCTTACCTCTATCGACAGCTCTCCGATCTGATGATCCGATCCTTTAAACAGGTTGGGGCCCGGTCTTTTTCTCTCGAGACGGTTCAGATCCTCAATGTGGAACTGATTCATTCCCTCCTTCTGATTCTCTCTCCGATTCTCATGACAGTGTTGGTCCTGTCGGTCCTCAGCCATTATGTTCAGAGCGGGACATTGTTGGCGGCAGAGGCCCTGAAATGGGACTGGTCCAAACTCAATCTCATCAAGGGTTTGAGAAGACTCTTATCCAAACAATCCCTGGCGGAATTGTTAAAATCGATCCTCAAATTCGTGATCGTCGGCGGGGTCGCTTATGTCACGATTAAAAAGGAATTGCCCCGCCTTTCCCTTCTGATGGATCAGGAGCCGGAGGCCATTCTGAAATATGTCCGCTCCATCTCATGGGACCTCCTGCTTCGGACCGGGATGGTGATGATTGTTCTTGCGGGCCTGGATTATCTTTTCCAGCGCTGGACTTATGAAAAGAGTCTCCGGATGACCAAACAGGAGGTGAAGGAGGAGTTCAAACAGACCGAGGGAGATCCGATTGCCAAATCGAGAATACGAAGCCTCCAGCGTCAGATGGCCAGGAGGCGGATGATGGCAGAGGTTCCAAAGGCGGATGTGATCATCACCAACCCCACCCACCTGGCCGTGGCCATCTTCTACCAGATGAAGAAGATGGAAGCGCCCAAGGTGGCGGCCAAGGGCTCCGGCTATATCGCAGAGAAGATCATCGAGATCGCCCGGAATCATCATATCCCCGTTATCGAAAACAGATCCTTAGCCCGGATCCTCTACAAGACCGTGGAGGTAGGCCAGATGATTCCATCCGGCTTCTATCATGCGGTGGCTGATATTCTGGCCTATGTCTACCGGATGAAGAACAGGACATTGTAAAAAAATGAGCGAGAAGACAGCCTCTTCCCTACCCTTCCCCGTCAGCGAACACAGGATTCATCAGGCGGACCTCTATCTGGCCGCAGGGGTCGTCTCCATCCTGTTAGTGATGATCCTTCCCCTTCCTGCTTTTCTGCTGGATATTCTTCTTTCTGTGAGCATCACCTTCTCCCTGATCATTCTGTTGACCTCCCTCTACATTAAGACCCCGCTCGAATTTTCGACCTTTCCTTCTCTCCTTCTGGTGACCACATTGTTCAGGCTTTCCCTCAATATTGCCACTACCCGTCTGATCCTGCTCCGTGGAAATGAAGGGACGGCCGCGGCCGGTCATGTGATCAAATCCTTCGGCCACTTTGTCATCGGCGGAAACTATTTCGTGGGTTTCATCCTCTTCATCATTCTGGTCATCATCAATTTTATCGTCATCACGAAAGGAAGCGGCCGGATTGCGGAGGTGGCCGCCCGGTTCACCCTCGATGCGATGCCCGGAAAACAGATGAGCATCGATGCAGACCTCAATGCCGGCATGATCGACGAAAAAGAGGCGCGCAGGAGAAGGTCCCTGATCGCCCGGGAAGCCGATTTTTACGGGGCCATGGACGGAGCCAGCAAGTTTGTCAGAGGAGAGGCGGTCGCCGGGCTGCTCATCATGCTCATCAATATCGTGGGGGGATTCATCGTCGGCGTCATTCAGTACAAAATGGCATTTCTCTCGGCAGCTCAAACCTTCACCACTCTGACGATCGGAGACGGACTGGTCTCACAGATTCCGGCGTTGATGATCTCCACAGCGGCAGGCATCATCGTCAGCCGGGCGGCCTCCGAGCACAACATGGGAAAGGAACTGGGCAACCAGTTCAGACTTCACCCCCAGGCCATCAGCCTTTCGGCCGGCATTCTCTTCTTTTTGGGATTGATTCCCGGGCTTCCCCATATTCCCTTCATCGGCCTCTCTCTCGTCGTCGGTTTTCTGGGCTACTCCGTTTTTAAGGAACAGAAACAGATGGAGAGGAAGCGGGCCGATGAGACGCAGAAGATGGCTTTACATCCTTCTCCGGAACAGGTGGAGTCATTCTTAAGCCTGGACCGGCTGGAGCTGGAGGTAGGATACGGATTAATCCCGATCGTCGATGAAGAGCAGAGCGGGGATCTGCTGGAGAGGATCCGTTCCATCCGGCGCCAGTTTGCAACGGAGATGGGAATTATCGTGCCCCCCCTCCGGGTCCGGGATAACCTCCAGTTGAAACCGGGAGAGTACAGGGTCCTCATCAAGGGGAATGAAGTGACGCGGGGAGAGATGATGCAAGGTTATGTCATGGCCCTCAACCCCGGCGAGGTAAAGAGAACGCTGGAAGGGATCGCAACCCAGGAGCCGGTCTTCGGGCTTCCGGCCATATGGGTCCCTGAGAAGAGAAAGGATGAAGCCCAGTTTGCAGGATACACGGTGGTCGATATTTCCACGATCATCACCACCCATCTGACCGAAACCCTGCGATCCCACGCCGATGAACTCCTGGGGAGGCAGGATGTCCAGAAATTACTGGACCGGCTGGCCCAGCAATATCCGAAGGCGGTCGAAGAATTGACCCCTCAGCTTCTTCCTTTAGGGACGGTGCAGAAAGTCCTTCAAAATCTTTTAAAGGAACGCGTTCCCATTCGAGACTTTTTGACCATTGTGGAGACCCTGGCCGATTACGGACCTCATACCAAAGATCCTGACATTCTGACCGAATATGTCCGCCAGAGGCTGGCCCGCTCCATCGTGAAACAATATGAAACTGCGGAAGGGGTTCTGCCCCTCATCACTCTCGATCAAAATATGGAGGATATGTTGAGAGATCGGATTCAAAAAGGGGAATACGGAGCGAACCTTTCTCTGGAGCCGAATCTGGCGCAGAAAATAGTGATGAACCTCCATCAGACCCTTGAACGAATGACGCACCTCAATTATCAACCTGTCATCCTCTGTTCCCCTGTGCTGAGGAGGCATTTGAAACATTTGCTCGATCGCATCCTTCCGCAGGTTGCGGTTCTATCCCATAGCGAATTGCCTCCTCAGACAAAGATTCAATCCATGGGGACGGTGACTATGTCATAAGAGGCGGGGGGAAGGAGCATTTTCATGCAGATCAAACAGTATGTGGCAAAGGATATCCAGGAGGCATTGAAAAAGGTGAAGGAGGAGATGGGTCCGGAGGCGATCATCCTTTCAACGAAGAAGATCAGGAACACTCTTCAAGGGCCCGGGCTTTATTCACCTCCGAGAGTCGAAGTGATGGCCGCGGTCGATCGGCCTTCCCAATCTTCGTCAAAATTCTCCGGATGGAATCCATTGGCCTGGCCTGTCGGGACGGAGAAGGGGAGGGGGCCAAAGGAATCAGAAGAGGAACTCTTCATTCAAAAGATCCTCTCCGCAGGTCTATTCCCGGAGTTCGTCCAGGGGCTGGCCGAAGAGATCCGGGCCTTCCGAAAAGAGCCCTCAGCTAAAAATTTAACCGAGGCTTACCGGGGACTCCTCAGTTGGAGGCTGATGGAGAGTGTGGAGGTGACCGAACCCTCTTTTAAAGGGCCAAGGGTATGGTCCTTTATCGGGCCTACGGGGATCGGCAAGACGACCACCCTGGTCAAACTGGCCGCCCATTTCCGTTTGAAGGTGACGGACCGGATCACTCTGATCACGGCCGATACCTATCGCATCGGAGCGGTCGAACAGTTGAAGCAGTACGCTCAGATCCTGCGACTGCCCCTGGAGACGGCCTTCCATCCGGAAGAGCTCAGGCAGATCATCGAAAGAAACAGACACCAGGACCTCCTGCTCATCGATACCGCCGGAAGAAGCCCTCACCTTATGAAGCCAATCGAGGAATTAAGGGATTTCCTGACCGTCCATCCGAAGATCGAGAATCACCTCATTCTCAGCGCAACCACGAAGGATAGCGATCTGGAATGGATCGTCGAGCGGTTCCGTCTTCTCCCCATCTCCAGCTACATCTTTACCAAGATCGATGAGACCACACAGTATGTTCCTCTTTTCAACCAGTTGGTGCGCTTTAAAAGACCCCTCTCTTATCTGACCAAAGGCCAGAGCGTTCCGGAAGATATCGAACCGGCCACGAAGCCGAGGGTGGCCAATATGGTGCTTAGCAATATCACATGGAATTGACGAGGTGAATTTGAATGGACCAGGCAAAAGGATTACGAACGATGATGAATCAAACCCTTGAACAACAGGAGGGCTCTCCTCCTGTTTCCGGAGCCGGGGGGGATGAGGCCATGTTCCGCTGTCCGAGGGTGATTTCCGTCACCAGCGGAAAAGGAGGGGTTGGCAAGACGAATGTGGTGGTCAACCTGGCCCTCGCCTTTACCCGGCTGGGAAAGAAGGTTCTGGTGCTGGACGCAGATCTGGGGTTGGCCAATATCGATGTCCTGTTGGGGCTGGCTCCCCGATATACGGTCGAACATCTCTTCGGACGGGAAAAGAGTTTTCCGGAGATCCTGATCGAGGGGCCGGGAGGAATGCGGATCATGCCCGCCAGCTCAGGGGTTTCCGGTCTGGTCGATCTCAACGAGGCACAGAAACTCTTCCTGCTGGATGAGATCGACCTCATGGCTGAGAATATCGACGTCCTGCTCATCGATACCGGAGCGGGCATCTCTTCCAATGTCCTCTATTTCAATATGGCGGCTCAGGAGTCGATCGTCATCGCGACACCCGAGCCGACCTCGATGACGGACGCCTATGCCCTGATCAAGGTCTTATCGACCCGGTGTAAAAAGAAGGATTTTATGATGCTGGTCAATTTCGTTTCGGATGAGGAGGATGCGAAAGGGGTGTTTAAAAAGATCAGCAAGGTGGCCGACCATTTTCTGAAGAATCTGTCGATTGATTACCTGGGGTTCATCCCCTTTGACGAGAAACTTCCTCTGGCCGTCAGACAACAGAGACCCGTTCTCGAAATCTTTCCAAAGGCGCCTTCGAGCAGGCGTTTTGAGGATCTGGCCAGAGCGATCTTCGAGAGACCACCGAGATCCGTTGCCACCGGCGGGATCCAGTTTTTCTGGAAGAGGCTATTTCAATCCCAGGACGATCTGTGTCAGGAAAGGGGGATCGTTTGAAAGCAAAAGCTTTTTATCAACAGGTGAGTTTTCCGGCGGAGCGTCTTTCAACGGTCCGAAAGCCGAAGGCCCAGAATCGCGACGAGTTGATCCTGCGATATGCCCCTTTGATCAAGTTTATTGCTCACCGGCTGGCCATGAGGCTTCCCTCTCATATCTCCATCGATGACCTGATCAGCGCCGGAGTGATCGGCCTGATGGATGCTTTAGCGAAATTCGACCCGGACAAGAAGGTGGAATTTAAAACCTATGCCGAATTCCGGATCCGTGGGGCGATGCTCGACGAATTGAGATCCATGGATTGGGTGCCGCGGTCCGTAAGGCAGAAGGCCACCCAGATCGAGAGGGCGATCAACCAATTGGAGAAGAAGAAGGGAAGGTCGGTGGAGGATGAGGAGATCGCCTCTGAGATAGGCATCTCTCTGGATGCCTATTATGAGACGATGAAGAACCTTCACGGCCTCTCTCCTTTGGATATGGAGGAGGCTCAGAAGAGGTTTCCCAGGCTCTCACTCGAAGATATTCTGGACTCCCTGGTCGATAGCGAGGAGAATGATCCCTTTCATCAATACAGCCTTAAGGAGTTGAAGAAGGTTCTGGCACGGGCAATCGATGAGCTCTCTTCGAAGGAGAAGATGGTCATCTCGCTCTATTACTATGAGGAACTGACATTGAAAGAGATCGGAGAGGCGCTCGATTTAACTGAGTCCAGAATCTGTCAGATTCATACGAAAGGGGTCTTAAAATTGAGAGCCCGGTTGAAACGCTATCTGGAGGATGGTCTGTAAACCCCGTTAGAAAGGTGGGGTTTTGACCCTGCCTTTAATAAGGAGCTGATGTTTTTTATTTATTTATAGCATCCCACGGCTTAAATGCCGGGGCTTTCTAACGGGGTAAAGGGCTCTCACAGTGAAGATTTCATATTAAAGGAGAAGAAAGATGCCGGATTTAAAGATGAACATTTTGGTGGTGGATGATTTTTCGACCATGAGGAGGATCATCAAAAACATTCTCAGGCAACTCGGATATCTCAATATCCACGAAGCCGAAGACGGGACAGCCGCCCTGGATGTCCTGAGAAGAGAGAAGATCCACTTCGTCATCTCGGATTGGAATATGCCACAAATGACCGGCCTGGAGCTATTAAAAGCCGTCCGGACCAGCGAGGAATGGAAGGATTTGCCGTTTCTCATGGTCACGGCGGAAGGGCAGAAGGAGCATGTCATTGAGGCGGTGAAGTACCGCGTGAGCAATTATATCGTCAAACCCTTCACCGCCGAAACCCTGACCGAGAAGATGAATAAGATCTTTGAAGGGAAGTAACCCCCGATGGCTGATGAGATCGGAATCTCGGCGAAACTCGACGGTCTCCTTCCGGCGGATAAAATGAAAGATTCCGGAGGGAAGGTCCCGGGCCAGGAGATCCTCCTGCGGAAGAGAAAGAAAGGGCGGGGTGAGAAACCTCCGGCCGATACGGATCAGGAGAAAGAAATCCTTGATGAGGAAAGGGATCCGGCTTCAGGAAAGATCCTGGACATTGTCATCTGACCTAACATCCCCTAACAGCCACGGGAAATGAGGAGGAGAAGAATGGAGACAGGCACGATTGGCTTCTTAAACGTAACGGGTTTAGAGGCGGGGTTGATCCTTTTGACGGGGAGCGTCCTTCTTTCGCTCATCATCATGGTCGCCTATTTCAGGCAGGTGATGGCCTTTCTCAGGGGCCCGAGACCGGTTTATAAGAATTCCGATCAAATCAGGGAATGGGTTGAAGAATCGGAAATCGTCTATGAGAAGCTTTCAAAGACCCTTGAAGAAAGGAAAGAGATTGCGAACAGATTGATCGCACAACTCGATGTAAAAATCGAGACGCTCCGTTCCATGATGGCGGGGATGGATCGAGAAATGGTTCCGATTGCCGAGGAGATCACCGGTAAGGAACAGGAAGTCGAGGTCATGGAGATGGCTGAGGGAGGCCGGGATTTTTCAGAGATTGCCGGGCAGACCGGGCTTTCCATCGGAGAAGTCCAGCTCATCATGAATTTAGGGACACTTCCCAATTTTTCGCATAAGACAATTTCCCAAAGATAAAAATTGGGAAGTGTCCCTGTCTTTCTTATGAAAGAGATCCATTTCCCGTTTCTCACTTCATCCGATCTGATTCGTCTGGATTCCCCCTCCGGGCAGGACCTCCCCTCTTTTCATATTGGCCAGGTCCTCCGGGGAAAGGTGATCGAAGTGATCGATGATCACCATTCGGTGATCCGCATGGAAGGCCGCGGTCTCTCCGTGGAGAGCCGCATGCCGCTGGACAGAGGAATGGAGGGACTTTTTGAAGTCAAGGCGGTTTATCCTCAAATCGTTCTGAAACTTCTTCAACCAGAAGAGACGAACCTCCTGGAGGCCGAGAGATGGCTTAAAGCCTTTCTCATGACCGATCCCCAGATGGAGGACCTGTCAGAAAAATTATCACTTCTCTGGAAAACAGGGAGGGAAGGAATGGCTCCTGCGGTGCGGGAGACGATGGACCGTTTGCTGAGCCTGTGGAGTTCTTTTTCCCCTTCCCGGTCTTTGGCAATTGATCCCGGACAGATCCAGGAGATGATCACACAGTCAGGCCTCTTTTTCGAACATCAGTTAGGAGAGCTGATCAAGGCCCGCAGTCGGAGCCGGTTCGAAGAGGTGCTGGGCAGGGATGTGAAAGGATTGTTGGCTAAATTGAAGGCCCAGCTCGAAACTTCTTCGCCTGCGGTCCAGACCTCAGGCCCCGGTTCCTCCATGCACGAAGAACTCCTGGGCGGCGTTAATCATCTTCTTCGCAAGATCGAAGGCTACCAGCTGCTTCATTCTTCTTCTCCTGCAGGGATTCAGGAGAAGATGTTTCTTCTCCTTCCTTTCTGGATACAGGAACGCCTTCAGCTCGTTGATCTCCATCTCTCTCTTCCTCAATCCGGATCAGACCATTCGGATCCCGAAGGGATGTCCATACTCTTTTTGCTCCATTTGCCGGAGTGGGGAAGGATGAGCATCGAGGTGAGGATGACCGGGAAAAGGCTTTATGGCCAGTTTCTTCTCTCCTCTGATGAGGTGGCGTCCTTCTTCAGCGGAGCACTCAACGAACTTCAGAGGAGACTTCTTAATCTTGGATTTCAGTCCGAGATCCGTGTCTCCACCCAGACTCCAGAGAAGATTGTAGAAATATTTTTGAGCGAGATGAAAGGAAATGACAGATCATTATTGAACCTCGTCGTCTGATCCTACCGCTCCATCTATGAAAGGATTTATCCAATGGGACAACCGAAACCGAAGAGAGGGTCTATTAAAAAGGCAGTAGCGCTCAAATATATTCCGGGCCGGGATCAGGCCCCGAGGGTGACGGCCAAAAGTCAGGGCTTGCTTGCCCAGAAGATCATCGAACTGGCCCGGCATCATAGCATTCCTATCCAGGAAGATCCGGCTCTGGTCCAGATGCTGGCACAACTCGACTTCCACCAGGAAATTCCTCCGGAGGCCTATCTGGTCGTGGCGGAGATCCTGGCCTTTGTCTATTCGATGAATCAAAGATGGCCTTCCTTACGGCCCCGAAGAGAGTAGGAAAAAAAATCCCTGTGGTCTTTATCTTCGGGTATCTCTTTGCCTGCCAAAAGCACAAAAAAGTTGATTGAAGAATGTCAATCTATTGAAAATAGAGGGAGTTTGGCGATTGGCACATGCTTTGCATATATTTCATTATCGACATAAGGAGAATTGATCATGCAACCATCGATTAACCTATCCCCTTCAGGAGCGCTTCGGCAGGAGAGACGATTCCAGCTGATCTCCCAGAACTTAAGCAATGTGCAAACAGTTGGTTACAAGAAGGATGTCCCCGTTTTTTCAACCCTCTTTTCTCAATCGCTCGAGCGTTCCGGAGGTGAAAAGCAGGACATTTCCGTCACCTCCTTTCAGCAGGGGAGTATTGAAAAGACCGGAAACGGTCTTGATCTGGCCATTGAGGGAGAAGGGTTTTTCAAGGTGATGACCCCAAGCGGGATTCGATATACGCGGGCAGGCCATTTCAAGTTGGACAGGGAACAGAGATTGACCCAGGTGGATGGTTTTCCCGTCCTCGGACGGAGAGGAGAAATCAGGCTGAACGGAAAAGAGATGGTGGTCGAGAAGGATGGGAGCATCAAACTGGATGGGGGAGAGGCGGAACGGATCGCCCTGGTCACCTTTGCCGATCCGACCCGGTTGAGAAAAGAGGGAAACAATCTGTTCGTATCAGAGGTTCCTGAGGGGGAGAAGGAGGTTGAAGCGGTCTCCGTTCTTCAGGGGTACCTCGAACAGTCGAATGTCAATTCGATCGAAGAGATGGTGAAGTTGATCGATGCCCTCAGGACCTATGAATCGTGTTTAAAAGTGATTCAATCCCGGGATGAACTGAATGGAAAAGTGGTCAATGACCTTGGGAGGGTTTAAACATCCCATAAAGGAGGAACGAAAACGATGATGCGAGGACTCTGGACAGCGGCCACAGGCATGGCCTGTCAGCAGACGAATATCGATGTAGTGGCCAACAATCTTGCCAATGTGAATACCAATGGATTTAAGAAGAGCCGGGCCAATTTTCAGGACCTGATGTATCAGGACATGCGGACCGCAGGGGCCTCCACGGCCGGAGGAGGGCAGATCCCTTCCGGAATTCAGGTGGGCATGGGATCGAAGGTCGTCTCCGTGGAGAAACTTTTTCTCCAGGGGGATTATGCCAATACTAAGAATCAACTCGATGTGGCGATTGAAGGGAAGGGTTTTTTAAAGCTCACCAGCAATGGCAGAGAGGTTTATACCCGGTCCGGAGCCTTCAAGTTGGATAAGGATGGTTATATCTGTGACAGTCATGGAAACCGGCTCCAGCCAGAATTTGCGGTTCCTGCCAGGACGGCGACGATCACGATCGACTCAGGAGGGAAGCTGGTAGCTTCGGGCTCCGACGGCAGGGAGCTCGGAAGCGTTCAGATCCAGTTATTTAACTTTCCCAATCCCGGGGGATTGAGAAGCATCGGACAGAACCTCTTCATTCCCAGCGAGGCGTCCGGAGACCCGGTCCAGGGAAATCCGGGGACCGATGAGATCGGGACGCTTTCCCAGGGATTCTTAGAGATGTCGAATGTCGATGTGGTGGAGGAGATGATCAATATGATCATGGCCCAGCGGGCCTATGAGATCGGAAGCAAGGTGATCCAGGCCGGAGATGACATGCTCCAGGTCGCCAATAACCTGAAGAGATAGGAGATGGATGGATGAAACAGGCCATATGTTTTTTCATCGCTCTTGCCTTAGGAACATTTCTTGTTCCCGGTCCCGGAGTATCGGGACAATCTTCTCTTTCCATCGAAATCAACCGGGAAGGGAAGGTCCTTGAACTGGATGAAGTCGTAAAAATTCTGGAGGCCGGTTTTCAAGCCATCTACCCGGAGAAGAAATATCGAATCGAGGTCAAGGCGATCCATGGTTATGAGAAGATCGGGCTTCTCTCCGGAGCTCTCTCCTGCGATATCCTCCTCTCCGAACAGGCCCGCCGGGGGGGGAATATCTCCGCCCTTCTCTTTTTTCGGACGAATGGAAGAGAGGTAGGGAAGGTCAGAGTGAATGGACGTGTCGATATCTATACGGATGTGATCGTGACCGCACATTATATGGGAAGGCATCATGAAATTCAGGCAAAAGATGTGCAGTGGGTGAGCCGGAGCCTCTTCCTCCTTCCCCATGACTTCCTCAGCGAGATGAAAGAGGTTTTGGGAAAGAGGATGACGATTGCGATCAACAGAGGCGAGGTCCTGCGGGCAGGGATCGTCGAGGAACCCCCACTGCTCAGAAGAGGGGATCGGGTGATTCTCCTGGCGGAGAGTCGCCAGATCAAGATCACTACCGCGGGAGAGGTAAGAGAAGAAGGACGAAGGGGAGACCGTATCAAACTGGTTAACCTCTCAAGCAGAAAAGAGGTCTCGGGTAGAGTGCTTGATGAGCATACGGTTCAGGTCGATTTTTAAAAATAGACACAAGGTTTGATGTGCAAGGTTCAAAATGAAAGGTGAAAGAAAGATGAGGATGCCTTCATTAATCATCGGGTGGAAGAAGGTGGCAGGGCTTCAGATGGTGCTCCTTCTTTTGACGGGGTGTATGACGCCACAGGCGCAGAGGCCGACCCCAATGGATATTGAGAAAGAGATGCTCTCCGGCCGTTCGGCTCCTGCCCCGGTCAGGGAGGAGGGGTCCCTCTGGTCCTCCGCCCATTCAAACAACCTCTATAGCGATGTGAAGGCGAGAAGTGTGGGCGATATCGTTACGATCAATATTGTTGAATCGGCAAAGGCATCGAAGAATGCAGGGACCAAGACGGAAAGGGAATCCGGTCTGAATGCCAAGTGGACGGGATTGTTTGAGCTCATCTCAAAGGGTTGGAAACTACATAAGACACCCATCGGGGCCAGTCATCAAATCGATTTTTCCAATCAATTTGATGGAAAGGGGGAGACCACCCGTTCCTCTTCTATGACCGCCTATATCACTGCCCGGGTGATCCATGTATTTCCCAATGGCAATCTCCTGATCCGAGGGTCAAGACAGATTCAGGTCAATAATGAGAACCAGTATATCTCCCTCCAGGGGATCGTCCGGCCGGAAGATATCTCTTCAACCAATATCGTCCTTTCCACGTATATTGCTGAGGCGATGATCGAGTTGAACGGATACGGAGCGATCAGCGACAAACAGAGCCCCGGATGGCTGGCCCAGATCTTGGACTGGGTATGGCCGTTTTAATAACGTAAAGGTTAAAAGTGAAATGGGTAAAAGAGTGAAAAGGATGGGTAAGTACTGGATGGTTTTCGTTCTGGGACTTCTCTTGCTGACCTCTCCGGTTGAGGCGGCCCGGTTGAAAGATATCTCCACCTTTAAAGGGGTGAGAACGAATCACCTCTTCGGATACGGATTGGTCGTGGGGCTCAATGGCACCGGCGACGGGTCGAGCAGCGAATTCACCATCCGTTCAATCGTGAATATGTTAGAAAGGATGGGGATCCATATCGATCAGGACAAACTGATCCAGGTCAAACCGAAGAACATCGCAGCGGTCATGGTGACCGCCACCTTGCCGCCCTTTTCAAGGGTGGGAAGCAGGATCGATGTGACCGTTTCGTCGATCGGAGATGCCAAAAACCTTCAAGGAGGGACGTTGCTTCTGACCCCTCTCAGGGGAGTGGATCAACAGGTCTATGCCCTGGCCCAGGGTCCGATTCTCACCGGGGGGTTTGCCGCCGGAGGGGCGGCCGGCGGAGGCGTTCAAAAAAACCATCCCACCGTGGGAATGATCACAAAGGGTGCGCTCATCGAGAGAGAAGTGCCGGTGAAGCTCAACGGGAAGAAGGAACTCTCCCTCACCCTTTTTAACCCTGATTTTTCAACGTCTGAAAAGACGAAAGAGGCAATCAACCGTTCTCTCAACGGTTCTTATGCGAGCTGTCTCGATTCGGGAACCCTTTCCATCACTGTTCCGGATACCTATCAGGAGCAGATAACGGAATTGATCGCATTGCTCGAGAAGGTGGAAGTCGTTCCGGATACGGTGGCCAAGGTCATTATCAATGAGAAGACCGGGACGATCGTCCTGGGAGAAAATGTGCGTATTTCAACCGTCGCAGTGGCCCACGGTAATCTCAACATCCAGGTCAAGGAGAGTTCAAATGTTTCACAACCTCCTCCTTTTGCTCCGCCTCCGCCCAGAGGAACGGGGACAACCGTTGTCCCTCCGGGCAGCGGGACGGTCGTAGCTCCAGGAGGGTCAACCGTGGTGACACCCGAATCGAGTGTGACGGTCAAGGAGGAAGGGCAGGCGCTGGTGATCGTGGCAGGGGGAGTGAGCCTTGGAGAGGTGATCCGGGCGCTCAATGCCATCGGAGCCACCCCGCGGGACCTCATCTCCATCCTGCAGAGCATCAAGGCCGCGGGAGCCCTTCAGGCGGACTTGGAGATACTTTAAAGATGTCACCTCAGTTACGAAGGATGAAAGGCTTGTCGAATATGTAACTCAGGGCTTTAGTCCCGCCCTGGCGGGGAAAAATCAGCCTTGAAGGGCTGAGTTACAGGTTATGGTTAACTTAAACAAACCATAACCGAGAGATTACCTTTAAAGATTAAGGAGGAGCCGGAATTTGCCGATAGATCATATCAGAGAACGATCCCATTCGTTCCCCTCCCAGGAGGGACAGGGGGCCGGAAAGGTCGACGAGAAGAGGCTTGAGAAGGCCTGTCAGGAGTTCGAATCGATCTTTATCCATCAGATGATGAAAACGATGCGGCAGACCATTCCCCGAACGGGATTCATGACTGAGGGCAAGGAAAGAAATATCTTTCAGGCCCTCTTTGATGAGGAGATCAGCAAGAATATTTCAAAAAGCGGCGGGCTGGGTCTGGGAAAGATGCTCCACCGTCAGATGGAGAAAAAGGCGGGAGAGAACGGTTCTTTTAAGATGAAAAAGGCCGATACCTTCCGAGGCCCTTTGGGGGAAGGAGGAGTGGCGGAATGATGAAGGATTGGAAGAGGGGTGTGGATCTCTTATATCAACTGTTTGAGCAGGAGGCGTCGGACTACCACCGGTTGATTAAAGAGATGAAGATCGAGTCGAAATGCCTGAGGGAAGGGGACACCGATTCTCTGATGAAATCGGTGAGATCGATCGAGGAACGCATCAAAACGATTCGGATCATCGAGGAGGAGATCCAGAGAACGGGCGAAACGATCCTCAATGGTCTGGGAAAGGGAGAAAAGGACCGGACACTTTCGTGTCTCTCGTCCCTTCTGCCCCCTGCTCATCAGAGCCGTCTCTCCTCGTATCAGAAGACGCTTTTACAGCTCAAGGCATGGGCCAGACAGATCAACGATCAGAACACTACTTTCATACGGGAGTATATGGTTTTTCTTTCAGAGCTGATCTCTCCCCTGGTCGGCCGATGGAGTGAGTCGACGGGTTATCCGGGTCATAAGAGCCCCTCTGCTTCTTCATCCTATGCGTTGAATCGGGAGGTTTGAACATGAGCGGTATCCGGAATGTGATCGACATTGCCAAAGGAGCCCTTCTTGCCAACCAGAAGGCCATCACGGTGACCAGTCACAATATCGCCAATGTCAGTACTCCGGGGTATACCCGCCAGAGGATGGTTCTTGAATCGAATCCCCCTTATTTCGCCAACCGGTTGAAAGTGGGGATGGGGGTCAGGGCGGATTCCGTCGTCCAGTATACGGATCAGTTCATCAACCGGAATATCCATCAGAAAACCTCCCTTCTGAAAGAATATGAAACGAAGGCATCTGTCCTCTCCCAGATGGAGACCATTTTTAATGAGACGAATGAACAAGGGTTGGCCCAGGCCATGAACGAATTCTGGAATGCCTGGCAGGATCTGGCCAGCAACCCCGGTGGGTTTTCTGAGAGGACGGCCCTCCTCGCAAAAGGGGAGGTCCTCACGCGCCGATTTCAGTCGATGAGCGAGTCTCTCTATCAGATCAAAAAGGAGATGAACACCAACCTCAAACTCTCCATTCAGGAGGTGAACCGGCTGGCCAAACAGATTGCGGAGCTAAATGAAAAGATCGTGTTTGCGGAGTCCGACCAGTCGCCTGCAAATGATTTAAGAGACCAGAGGGCAAATCATATTGAACAGCTTTCCGAACTGGTGGGCAATGTTTACCTGACCGATCAGCAGGGCGCACTGACCGTCATGAATGAGGATGGGATGATCCTGGTCGATGGCAAATATTACTGGGAACTGAGCCAGGACGGGAATGCCATCTACTGGAATGGCATTGCAAGCGATATCAGCCAGAAACTTCAGAGTGGAAAGATCGGGGCATGGCTCGATCTCCGGGATGAGATCGTTCCCGAATATATTGCCAATCTGGATGAACTGGCAGGGACCTTGATGAGGGAGGTCAATCCCCTGCACCTCGCGGGTTACACCCTTTCCGGAGACACCGGGAAGTATTTTTTCGAAAATTTTAAGGCCGCTCCTGACACCCCCAACGCCGGCGATTTTACCGGAGCGGCTTCTTATATCAAGTTGAGCAGTGATGTGAAAGGGATTTCGGCCAATATTGCGGCAGGCGGGGTATCGGGCGACCCGGGTGATAATGAAAATGCCATGAGAATCCTGTCGGTTCAGACCGATGGGTCCATCCAGATCAGAAAATGGAATTTCGATCAACGGGGGGCGACCATTTTGAGCACGCTTCAGACCGAAACCCTTGACGATTATTATCGTATGCTGGTTGGGGAGATCGGTGTTCTGACTGACGAATCAACCGAGAATCAAAAGTTTACCCAGGCCTTGCTCGATCACCTCTCGGAGTTGAGGGATTCCGTATCCGGAGTGAACCTGGATGAGGAGATGGTTGAATTGATGAAGGTTCAGAGGGCCCACGAGGCCGCATCGAAACTGGTCACGATCGCGGATGAAATGTTGCAGTCCCTGCTGGAGATGAGATAGTTGGCATTGCATCAACGGACATGGGTAAACCGCTCTCCAAGGCTTCGAATGGCGGTCTTTGGATTGAATGGGAAATGAACGATCTCAACTGAGCGAGCCCCATCGATATGGATGAATGCCTGTGCCAATTATTCGAAAGGTGCGCCACGAAGCCTTTCCGAACGGTTCACCCATGTCCGTATGATAAATTTTTTATCAACATTAAGGGTAAATGTCCTTGAGAGGATGTTTCAAAGAACGATATTGAAACGGGAGGTAAGATGAGAGTGGCGACACGGTCATTCTATCAGTCCATTCAAGAGAGGATCCTACGGCTGTCAGGCGATCTGAAGAGGATCAATGAGAAGATCTCTTCGGGGAAAAATGTGAATCGGCCGTCGGATGATCCGCTCTCCCTCATCGACTCACTCGGGCTTAAGGCCGGCCTCTCACAGCTGGAGCAGTATCAGCGCAATATGAAGAGGGGAGAGTCGTGGTTAAACCTGAGCGAGTCGGTCCTTTCCCAGGCTCTCCAGCTGGTTGACCGGGCACAGGAGATCGCCATTCAGATGGCCAGCGATACGCAGACCGGTGAGTCAAGGACTTATACGGCCACGGAGGTGGGCCATCTTCTGGATCAGGCCATATCCCTGGGCAATACGAGACTAGGAGGGTCTTACATCTTTTCGGGCTACAGAACAGGCACAGCTCCTTTTTCAAAAGTGACGGTTGGCGGGATTGAGACGGCACAGTATGACGGGGATGCCAATGATTTTCGGATATTGATCGGCAAGGGAGAGGAGTTAACCGTAGGGAAAAACGGGCAGGCCGTTTTGATGGACTCCGGGATTTTTGACACCTTGGGAAGGCTGAAGAGGGCTCTCGAGACTAATGACCGGAACACTATCGGTCAACAGATCGACCAGTTAAGAGGGGTTCAAGATGGCCTCAATAACGAGATTGCCGATGTAGGGGCGAAAACGAGTCGACTTGAGGGAAAGAGGGAGATTCTGAACGATCTGGACTTGAACCTGAAGGAACGGCTTTCTCAAATCGAGGATGCGGATTATGCGAAAGTGGTTGTGGAACTGAGGGAGAAGGAGCTGGCCTACCAGGCCGCCCTCCTCTCCGCGACGAGGGTTGCGGAACTGACCATTCTCAATTATATTCGTTAGTCACAGGATGTGCGGCTATACCATTTTCGCCAGGGAAGGTGAACATGTTGATTCTAACCCGCAAGGTGGGTGAGCGCATTGTCATCGGAGAGAGGATCAAGGTCCATGTCATCGAGATCAAGGGACAGCAGGTTCGCCTGGGCATTGAGGCGCCGGGAGACACCCCCATCCATCGTGAGGAGGTCTATCAGAAGATAGCGGAGGAGAACCGGCTTGCCGCAGGGATCGGGTTAAACCATCTCCATTCTCTTATGGAAGGAAAGGAGTAATTACCCTTTGAAGATAACGACCAGCCGTTTCGGAACGATTGAGATAGAAGAGGAACAGGTCATCCACCTGCTCAACGGAATGATCGGGTTCCCGGAAGAGAAACGGTTTGTCCTATTGAGGCACGGTGGGGAATCACCCTTCTTCTGGTTTCAATCCGTCGAAAATGATTCCCTTGCCTTTGTCCTGACCGACCCCCTCTGGTTTCAACCCGATTACGATATTGAAATCAGCCGGGAAGATACGGAGAGGCTTGAACTGGACAGGGCTTCAGAGGGGATCCAGACCCTGGTGGTGGTGAGTATTCATCCATCAAATGGGGCGTCCGAAATTACCGCCAATCTCCTCGGACCCATCGTGATCAATCTCCGCAACAGGCTGGCAAAACAGATCGTTCTTTATCGCAGTCCTTACTCTCACCGCCATCCGGTCCCCACCCACGAAAACAAAAAACCCTGAAGGCCTTTTTTCGCGGCCCCCAGGGTTTTCAGGCAGACGATTTAAAGGTGGTTCTATTTGATCAGATCGAGAATGGATTCTTTGATGATCTTTTCCGCAAGGGTTTCGCTGTCCACACGATACTGGCCATCCTCTATCCGTTTTTTAAGCTCGGAGATTTTATCCGATCTCACTTCCGGAGTCGTCTGAAGGACCTCATAGATTTTCTGCATTTCTCTGGAGCGGGCAGAAAACTCCACCCTGTCTCCGGAGGCAGTCTTCCCCTTCAATTCTCCGGGCTTCTGATTTTTCTCCGCAGGATGGGCTGGATTGGCCTGACCGACATTCTGCAACATGTTATTCTTCTGGTTGATGTCAGAGACTTTCATTATTCTCTCCTTATTCAAATTCAAATGAGTTGTTCATTGACGAACGATTTCGTCATCTCATACAGCCTATTTTTCAACTGGTTGTTTTCAGCGGGGGCCAGGTATTCTTTGACCCCGCCATTGGTGTCACCCAGAACCTTGAAAGCAATCCCCTGTCCATCATCCGAAGCCACGTCGAGCGGCCGTCCGTACTCCTGGCTTAAACGCTTCAGAATGACCTGACCGGTCTCGCTACGGGGGGATCCGTTGGTGAGCTGGGCAATGATCTCATCGGCAATCTTATCGATGATCAACATCTTTTTACTCTCCCTCGATAAGGTCACTTCATCCTTCTGGCCGGTATTTTTAGCGATCTTCTCCTTTGAGACGCGGGACTTCACAGAGAGCTGCTGGCTGTAAGCCCTTAAAACATGCTGGACATGGTAGTCGGTGAGGATCATAGCCTTCTCATTTATCTATCTTATCGTCACCCCACGAAAAAACTTTAATTTTTTCTATTCGACCGGCAAAAAATTCAGCTTCAACCTTTTTAATCAGGACATTTCTGCCGATTCACCCCCCGGGGTCAAATCTATCCCATTTAAATTATTAAGGAAATTTATTTATTCGGCATGGCATATGACTTGCTATAGTTCAAGTGAAAGTTAAAGTTAAAGTGAGTCTCTCCGATAAGAATCCTAAAGAGGTGATTTCCATAAAGGCAGCCATGGAGAGGGAAAATCAGCTTCTAACCATCTCAGAAGTCAGCAAAAGCCTGAATATCTCAAAGCACACTTTACGTTTTTGGGAAAAGGAATTCATGGGCCTGTTTGCTCCTCGAAGGACTCAAGGGGGGCAAAGACGGTTTAGCGTCGAAGATATTTCCCGGATCGAAGAGATAAAAAAATTGAGGAATAAGGGGATGAGTCTTTCTGAAATCAGGAGAAGGCTTGCTCAGGGTCAGAAGGGGGATGATCTCCACCTTCATCGAATCGATCTCCTCGCTCACAGGGTTGCCGAAGTGGTTAAGGCGGAAGTGTATGATTTTTTAGAGGGAAGGATCTAATAAGCTGGAAGGGTTTGGGAAGGTTTCATGGCAGGCCATGCGACCCTGAAGCCCTGCTGAAAGAATCCAATCGATTGAGGTGAAGAGCGATGAAGATTTTGGTGATCGGTTCGGAAGGCAATATTGGCAGGCCCCTTGTCAGATACCTGAAGGGCTGCGGGCACCGTGTCCTTTGCGCGGATATTCAAAACAAGTATGGTCCGGATTACTTCCAGACCGATATCGTCCATCCCAATGATCTCTATCCCATCGCCGTTAAAGAAAAACCAGAGGTTATTTATAACCTTGCCGCGATGGTTTCCCGTGTCACCTGTGAGGCCTCTCCGCACATGACGATCGACCGCAATCTGGGTGGAACCAACAATGTCATTCAACTGGCAAAGTTAGTTGGCGCCAGATTGATCGTTTTTTCAACCTCGGAAGTTTATGGAAACCAGGGGGGAGTCCAATCAGAGGAATCGACCGCATTGAAGCCTAATAACCGATATGCCCTCTCCAAGCTATTGTGCGAGGAGCTAACGAAATATGAGGTAGAATATGGCGGCCTCCATGCCGTTATTGTCCGGCCGTTCATGTTTTACCATGAGCGGGAAGAGATAGGCTCTCATCGAAGCGCCATGATCAGGTTTGCCGATGATCTATATCATCATCGAAAGATCGAGTTGCATAAAGGAAGCAGGCGGAGCTGGCTTCACATGGACGATGCGGTCGTGGCCCTGGAAAGGGTGATCCATCTCAACCAGTTTGCCATCCTCAATATCGCTCATCCCCGTATCGTTGAGATGGAGTTTTTAGCGCGGCTGTTTTGTGAGATCTATGGAAGGGATTATGGCACGTATGTCGAAGAGATCCCTCTCCCTCCCCAGATGACCTTGGAGAAGTTCCCCGATGTGAAGCGGCAGAGGAAATTACTGGGCTTTGCGCCGAAGATCGATATCGAGGAGGGGATTCAGAGGGTTGCGGAGAGAATCATCTGTGATCATTCGGGTGTGACGGAAAGAGCTTATCAAAAGGATTTCAATCCCCCCGGAAGGACTCTTGCGGGCAATATCCCTGCCTGAGGAACGATATGCTTAAGATCATCCTGATCAATCCCCCCAGTCCCTATTTAGCCAATGATGCGGCCTACCCTCCCACGGGCCTTCTTTACCTGGCCGCCGCGATGGAGAAGACCGGGCATGAAGTTTCCCTGGTCGACCTCACCGGAAACCCGGATTGGCGTTCCGTGGTCCGCGGACTCGATGCCGATCTCTTCGGCATCACCTGTGTCACCCCCAATGTTCCTCTCGTCAGAGAGGTATCCTATCTCCTTCCATCAGGCAAACCGGTGATCCTCGGCGGCGCCCATCCCACTTTCTTGCCAAAGGATGCCCTGAAGCAGGTGCGCTGTGATGCGATTGTTAAGGGAGAGGGGGAGGAGGTCATCGAGACCGTTCTAAACGATTTGAAGAAAGGGAATCTCAAAAAGATTTATGAGGGAGGGATTGCCAGGGTGAAAGCGATCCCAAAACCTTCGAGGCATCTCGTCGATCTCCACCGGTATACTCCCGGGGGTGAGAAGACGACCCCCATTTATACCTCGAGAGGGTGTCCATTCAAGTGCAGTTTCTGTTCGATGATCTCAGGAAAGACTTACCGGGTCCTGGCTCTTGAGCGCGTTCTGTCCGAGATCGAAGACGTCATGAATGATGGGTTCAGCCATATCCTCTTGAGCGATGATAACATCCTGGTTCAGCCGGAGAGGTTTCGCACCCTCATGAAGGCCATCAAACCCTTTGGGTTAAGGTTCCGGTTGAATCAAGACGCCAGAGCCATTGATGGGAAGATGATGAGATTGGCCAGGGAGGCGGGATGCTGCGAAATCAGTTTTGGGATAGAGACGGGCAGCCAGAAGATGCTGGACCTCATGAATAAACAGACGACGGTAGAGGCGAACCGGAAAGCGATTCTCGTGGCCAAGGAGAATGATATTAAGACCAAGGCCTATTTCATCGTTAACTTCCCCGGGGAGGACGACTCCACGGTAGACGACACATTGGAGTTTACAAGGCAGGTGAAACCGGATAAATGGCTATTATCCTCCTTTGCCCCCCTTCCCGGAAGTGATACTTTCAAAAACCCGAAGAAATACGGCATCACATGGGTCAGCCCCCGCTGGGAAGATTATTACCTGGCCGGGAAAGAGGAAAAACTTGCCCCCTGTTTTACGACGAAGGAGTTATCCTCCGAGAGGCAGTTCGACCTTCACCGAAAAATGTTTCACTCCCTTCAGGAGATCCTGGACCCACTCCCGGGCATAACCCCATCAAGGAGTGATGCACCATGCCATCAAAGGTCATAAGGGTATGTTATTTCGGTGATTCGATTACCTATGGATTGGGCCATGACCACAAAGGGGTCGATGTGACCAGACGATGGACCGCGCTGGTGGATGAGACCCTAAAGGAATATGAGCGAAGAGGCATCTTCATTTACAGCCTCAATCTCGGGGAGAATGGAAACACGACACGAAACGGACTGGAGCGACTTCCGGAGGCCTATGCCTTTAAGCCCGATCTCGTCACGGTTCAATTCGGAATGAACGATTGCAACTACTGGCTTTCGGATGGAGGCCTACCCAGGGTCAATCCTGTCTCTTTCAAATTCAACCTCAAGGAATTGATCGAAAAACTCTTCGCCACAAAGGTCGGAAGGGTCCTGTTGAGCACCAATCACCTCATCCCCGTGGAGAAGAAGATGCTGAATGGCAAGTCCTATAGTGAGAATAACCAGTTCTACAACCAGATCATTCGAGAGGTCGCGGAAGAAACCGGAGCGACATTGTGCGATATGGAAATCCTGTTGGCGGATTCGAGCCAAAACAAAGCGCTCTTTCTTGACGAAAACGGCAGGTGGATTCACCTCTCTGAACTGGGAAATCGGCGGTATGCCGAAAAGATCCTTCCTTTTATTGAAAAAGAACTCAGGGGGATGGCGGGATGAAAAGGGTCCTGTTTCTCTGCGATCGACCTCTGGGAATCCGCTGCTTGAGGTTCCTGTTGACAACGGATTGCCGGATTTGCGGCGTCGTGTCGAGAGAAGGGGGAGAGATCAACTGGTGGGGAAGATCGAGCGTGAGGAATTTATGCGAAGAGCAGAGTATCGCCTGGCATGACCTCTCGAGCCCCCTGATCGAGATTGCAGAGGAATGCCAGCCGGACCTGATCATCTCCGTCCTGTATCCGAAGATCGTGGCCAAGGATCTGGTCAGGAAGATTCCCTGCTTCAACCTCCACTGCGCCCCTTTGCCCGAATACGGGGGATGGAATTCAACGCTGTGGGCCATTTTAAACGGAGAGGAGACCTTTGGGGCAACACTTCATGAGATGTCAGAAAGGCCGGACGAGGGAGACCTCATCCAAAAGGGATCCTTCCGAATCCCGCGGCAGGTGACGAACGTCGAATTATATCAAATGTCCCATGAGGACGGGTACAGGATCTTCTGCCAAAATGGACCCCTGCTAATTTCAGGGAGATACTCGTCCACGCCCCAAGTCGGACCCAGACGGTACTATGGGCGAAAGGATCTTCCACCACGGGAGGTTTGCCCCGGATGGGAGGGAGGGAGGATCGCCACCTATGCCAGGGCCTTTTATTTCCCCCCCTTTGAGCCGGCGTACATGATGATTAGGGGACAAAAAATAAGGCTGATCCCGGAGATGCGATATGATCCCCGGGAGAGGCTCAATGGCGATGAAATATTATTCGAGGAGGGAAGTGCGCGACCCTCTGACGAGGGGTTTGAAAGTGAAAGAAGAGAAAGGGACAGGGCGAGAGGCTAAGTTGAACATGGAACCGAAAGGGAATGGATCACATCGACCCGTTTCAGTCATCATCACCTGCTACAATTACGGGCGCTATTTGAAAGAGTGCATCGAAAGCGTCCTGGCTCAAACCGTTCAGGGATTGGAGATCATTGTGGTCAACGACGGCTCCACGGATGAGACGGAGACCATCTGCAAGTCTTTCGGGGAGAGCATCCGATATCACGCTCAACCCAATCGGGGACTGGCAGAGGCTTTAAATAATGGAATCGAAATGAGCCACGGCGACTTCTTCTATTACCTCTCTGCGGACGACAAGCTCTTTCCGGAGACGATTGAGAGACAGTTGGAAGTCATGGAAGAGGACGAAACCTGTGCGGTGGTATGCGGAAACGCCAAGATGATCGACGAGAAAGGGAGATTCATCGGAGATAATATCAACCCCTTTCCCGAGAAGAACGGACTGCTCAGAATGTTGGGAACTCCCAACCTCCATGACGGAAGCCTCCTTTTCAGACGGGCCTCTCTGGAGAAAATCAATGCCTTATATTTCGACCCCAGCCTCGGGAACTACCATATCTATCATTACAAATGTTTCCTCCTGGCCAGAGGGTTTAGGATCCGATATCTAAATGAATTTTTGGTCTACCAGCGGGTTCACCCCTTCAACCTGAGCCATCCCCAGCACGCCAAGAGGATGATCGCGGGTTACGAAATATTGCGAAAAGAGATGAGGAAGCACGTCACCGTCTTTGATCTCTTTGAGGGAGTGGACAGAGAAGATCCGGAAGAGGTCGCTAAAGCCTATTACAAACTGGGCACGCTCTTCTTTCTGTTCGGACAATACGGGATTGCCTACGATGATTTTAAGAGGGCATCCGATTTGGCAAAGGACATCTTCGAGAAGGAGGTGGATATCTCGGAATTGAACTTCGGCCAATATGTCTTTCCCCTTCCGGTGAAAAACATCCAGGTCCAGGACGAAAAGGCGAGGAGGGCCGTCGAAAGGGAGAAAGGGCCGGAGGCCAAAGAAATCATCGCGTATCTCGAGCGGGGAAATGTCGCCAAGGCCTTTTTCGTCTGCAAGGAGAAACTGGAGAGGGAACCGAGCGATTCGGAGGCGAAATACTTATTGGCCAAGACCTATTTGCGACAACTCCAGTTTCATGATTCCGCCAACCGATTTCATGAAGTCACGTTGGGATTGCTCAAAGAGGTCCAGGCGGAGGCTCCCCTCCATTCGATCGACCTTTATCTCTGGCTCGGCTTCTTAGACGAGGAGAGGAGGGACGATTATTTCAATGAGTTATCGAGAAGGATGGGGAGGATGAAGTTATATGATGTGAAAGAGATGGCCTGGGCAGCCAGCAATGCGAAGGCCAAGGGGAAGACCGAATGGCTCGAAAGGGGGATGGATATCTTCAATCAGTCGGGGTTGACCCCCGGCGCTCTGAAAGAGGCTAACCCTCCTCCCGTCGATCGATCCTTGAAAAGGAAGAGGGATGGAAGAAAACGGGTCCTTTTGGTGAATCCTCCCCATCGAAGATTCCTGGGATTAGAGGCGCCTTGTTTTCCCCTGAGCTTTGGATACATGGCCACCCTGATCGAGGAGCAGGGATATGAAGTCGGGATCTATGATGCCGAATACGATCGGCGTTTAGTGGGAAAAACCGGAAGCTATGAGTACGCCCTGACGCATCAGAGCCGGATCAATGAGGCGTTGAAGGATGGAAAACATATTGTATGGTCCGAGATCGGAGAGATGATCCAGCGCTTCGCCCCGGACATCGTCGGCATCTCCGCCATGAGCAATAAATACCCGATGGTGGAACGGATTGCCGAAATTACGAAATCCATTGATCAGGCCATCCCTGTTGTCATCGGAGGGCATCACCCCTCGATTTATGGCGGGAAGTTGATCCGGAATCGAAATATCGACTTTGTGGTTCGGGGAGAAGGGGAGATGACGATGAAGGAGTTGGTCCATCGATTCTTTGCTCCCCGGAAGGATCTTTCCGAGGTCAAGGGGCTCCTCTATAAGGAGAGGGGTGAAATCCGGACTAATCCGCCCAGAGAACTGATTCAGGACCTAGACCTTCTCCCGATCCCGAACCGAAACCTCATCCTCAACGACCATTATGTCTCGGGCAATAATGTGATGACCGCTCGGGGATGCCCTTTCCATTGCAGTTATTGCGGCGCCAGGGTCATCTGGGAGAGGAAGGTGAGGCGGCGAAGCGTTGAAAGAGTCCTTAAGGAGATTCGTGGATTGATCCAGAGGTCGGGATCGCGATCCATCTCCTTCTGGGACGACTCGTTCACCTGTGATCGCCACTATCTCGGGGAGTTGATGAAGGGCCTCTGGGCGATCGATGGTCTTACCTTCAGCTGCATCACGCGTTTGGACCTTGTGGACAAAGAGATATTAAACCTCCTCAGGGAGGCGGGATGCAATCAGATCCTGTTCGGGATCGAATCCGGAAGCGACCGCATCCTGAAATCGATCCAGAAAGGGATGAGCCGGGACCTCATCAGGAAGAAAGTGGAGGAGGTCAATTCGTTCGGCATTCCGTGGCTTGGATTTTTCATCATGGGGTATCCTGGAGAGACGAAAGAGGATATCCTTGAAACCTTACACTTCATGAAGGAACTCGATCCCCCTGCCGCAGAGATCAATCTCTTCAACCCCTTGCCAGGAACTCCCATCTGGAACGAACTGGAGGGGAAGGGACTGGTCGATGGAGACATGGATTTTTCCCAATATTCCCAGTCGAGTCTTAAAAATTATTTTCTCAGCGGTTTGAGCCAGGAAGAATTTGAAGGGCTTGCTCTCAGGATGACCCAGGCCTTTGATGAGCATAATCAGCGAAAGCAGGACGAGGCAAAGTGTGTTTCAGGAGTTAAGAAGATCGAGACCGCCACCAGCCCAATCCAGAAAGGGGAGAAGATTTCCTCGATCCAGCCGATGTCAGCCCCCGGTTTCACACCTATCCTTCCGAAGCAGGTCCATTTCCTGATGATCGACAAATGCAATGCTAAGTGCATCATGTGCGGAGGAGATTACTATCACAGCAGGAGCGGACGGATGATCACTCTTGAGACCTTCAAACAGATGGCCTCCAACCTCCGCCTCGAACATTTCAACAGCCTTGTGCTCTCAGGGGCCGGCGATCCGTTATTGAATCCCTGGCTGATCCCGATCATCGAATATGTCCATACCTCCTATCCTCAGGTGGCCATAGCGGTCACGACCAACGGGATCGCCCTCTCGGCGGCGCTGGCCGAGACCCTTTTAGCGTGCCGAATCGACTCGATCAATTTCTCCATCAACGCTGCGAGCCCCGATGTCTATAAAAGGGTGATGCAGGTCGACTGCTTTGACCGGGTCTGCAGAAATGCAAGAGAGTTCGTCCAACTGAGGAACAGCCGATCCTTGAAAACGAGGGTCCAATTCTCCATGGCCCTTCATCGACTCAATATTGGAGACTTGCCCCGGCTGGTCGAGATCGGTCGTGAGATCGGAATCGACAGCATCAATGTCATGTACTGCCGTTTCTATCCCGAAAGGATCAGGCATCTCAATATCGACCGCGAAGAAGATCGGCTCCTGGATCACGAATCCCTCTTCTACCATCAGGAGCTGTCGGACCAATGGGTTGAGAAGGCAAAGGAACTTGCCAACCGATACGGCATCTCATTCTCCCATGAGCCCCTTTTCAGAGAGAGGGCAAAGGCCCAACCCTGCCGGTGGCCTTTCTCGGAGATCATGATCGGTTTTGATGGCGAGATCTATCCCTGCGGAGGAGCGGAGGTCCACTTCAGAGAAAAGGTCGAGAGAGGGCTTTACCATTTTGGGAATGCCTTGAAAGAATCGATTGAGAGCTTCTGGAATGGAGAAGATTACAGGCTCCTGCGCCTCTCCTGTCAGATGGAAGGCCGGGGTCCGGTCTCCGAATGCGAACGCTGCGCCAACCGGATAAATTCCAACGAAAAGAGGGCTCACCTCATGGATTGGGATGACCCGGGTGAATCCAAGGATGAACATGGAAAGGAAAGGGTTGCCCGGATCGGGGACGAGGAGACCGGACAAAGGGGTCCGCTCGTTTCAGTTATCGTGCCGACTCATAACCGGCCGGAGATGCTGACGGAGGCCTTAAGAAGCATTCTCGATCAGACTTACCCGAACTATGAAATCATCGTCGTCAATGATGCGGGGACCGATGTTGAGAACGTGGTGATGCCTTTCAATCAGGCCCAAAGGGTGACCTATGTGAAGCATGGCCGAAACCTCGGACTGGCGGCCGCTCGGAACACGGGCCTCAAATTGGCAAGGGGGAAATATATCGCCTACCTTGACGATGACGATCTCTACTATCCTGATCATCTGGAGACGTTGGTCCACGGACTCCTGGCAAGCGGATTTAAAGTGGCCTACACGGACGCCTATCGGGCCCATCAGAAACGGGAGGGAGGGAGGTATGTCATCACACACCGGGATGTCCCTTATTCCTTTGACTTCGATGGGGACCGGATGTTGGTTGGAAATTTCATTCCCGTCCTCTGTGTCATGCATGAAAGGTCGTGCCTCGATGAAGTCGGAGGATTCGATGAAGAGCTGTCCTCTCATGAGGATTGGGATCTCTGGATCCGGGTCTCCCGGAAGCACCCATTCCTCCATCTGAAGAAGATTACCTGTGAATTCAGTTGGCGGGAGGATGGGACGACCATGACCTCCGGCCGAAAAGAGGACTACCTCGGAACGAGGGAGCGCATTTATGAGAAATATGGCAAAGAGGTCGCTCATAAGCCTGATGTCCGGCAGGCCCAGCAGAGAAACCTCGCCCACTATCGGCAGGAGGTCTCCCTCCTGAAATCGAAGGATGACCGGAAGGCCCTGATCGAAAAAGGTTTTGAGGGAATGAACGCGGAAGAGGCCTACCGGGCCGTTCAAAAAATAGTTGAGGAGGGTAAAGGGGAAGAAGCTCTTTCAGTCCTTGAGACCTTTCTCCGCCACGATCCCCATCATGCCCTTGCCCATAACGACTCAGGGGTTCTCTATTTCGAAAGGGGAAGAAAGGAAGAAGCGCTTTTTCACCTCAGGAAGGCTTTTGAACTCGATCCGAAGAACCCGGACATTCTTCATAACCTGGGTGATCTCTATGTCGATTTGGGCCAGTTCGATGAAGGAGCAAAAACTTACCAAAAGATCCTTTCGGAAAAGCCCGAAGACGCGGAGACGCTCCTGAAACTCAGGGACTTATACGGCCACACAGGTCATCATGAGGAAGCTGTCCTCTATTCGGAAAGGATTTTAAAGGTGGATCGCGAGAAAGGGGCAATGAAAGGGGACGCTTCGATCCATGGACAAACGGATCAACCCCTTCGAAATGGTGAAGATACCGGGAGGGAAGGGGAGGTGAGTGTTTCCATCATCATCCCTGTTTTTAATCAGGTGGAATACACCCGCAAATGCCTCGAAAGGCTCTATGAGATTGGATCCCTGAAATATCGATTCGAAGTCATCGTCGTGGACAATAGCTCGACGGATGGGACCGAAGAATTTCTCCGGCAGGCGGTTGGCCGATACCCGAACCTGTCCTGGATCCGAAATAAAGAGAACCTTCGCTTTGCAAGGGCCTGTAATCAGGGAGCCCGAAAATCGAGGGGGAAGTATCTCGTCTTTCTCAACAATGACACAGAACCCCTTCCTGGTTGGCTGGAGGCCGGGATCGATCGCCTTGAAAGCGACGAGGGGATTGGCATTGTGGGCGCGAAGCTCCTCTATCCCGATCAATCGATTCAACATTGCGGGATCGAATTCATGCGGAATGCTCGCCATGACTATGCCGTCTGGCCTCTCCATCGATTCCGGCATGCCCATTTCGAGGATCCGAGGGTGAACAGGCCGGAAGAGGTGCAGGCGGTCACCGCGGCTTGCCTCTTCATCGAACGTCAACTCTTCGAGGAGGTGGCAGGGATCACAGAAGATTACGGGATGTATTTCGAAGATACCGATCTCTGTTTTAAGGTTCGGCAGAGAGGGAAGAAGGTTTTTTATGAGCCCAAATGCGTCCTCATCCATCATGAGGGGAAATCGAGTCCAAATCAGGCCATCATCGATGCCTTCAATTCGAAGGCGGCGGTTCTCTTTTATCGAAGATGGTCCGACGAGGTCGTGAAGCTCGATGTTGAGAACCTGATATCGAAAATAGAGGGTAAGTACATCCATCTGCGACAGGAGATTTTACCCATACCGGAGGATGGACCCTCAACGGCCACCCGCTTAGAAAGCATCTTATGGCATCTGACAAAGATCTTCCAGTCCATGGGTCCCTTTTATGCCCATTTTGGAGGGGCCGGAGACGCTCTTCTTCTGCTTTCCACCTTCTACGATGAAAAGCCGGAGCAGACCGTGGTCAGCATCCCGAACTCCCCGGAGATGATGAAGAGTTTCTTCGAGTCCTTTCCGCTCCTGAAACGGGTCTATTTCATCCCCTTTCCGAAGAATTACCAGAACCACCTTCTCCTCCGGAGACTCTTTCGTATTTTGAAAAACTTCAAAGGGATGGGAGTGATCCCTGATCCGGAGAGCGACTATTTTAAGGAATGGAATAAGACGCTAAACATCTTTGAGAAATATAAGATCGTCAAACATCCCCGCTGGATGAACCGGTTTCGATCCGAAAAGTGTCAGGAATGCCAGGTCACCCTTGCCCCCAGGGGAAGCCTCAGAGGGATGGTGGGAAGCAAACAGAACATGATCAACCCCGTGGACTGGCAGCCCCTGATCACTTTTCTCAATGAAAGAAATATCCATCCCATCCTGTTAGGGACGCCGGACGAAGCTCCACTCTATCCCGCCGCCGGTCAATGCATCGACAAGAGAAGTTTTTCCTTTGAAGAGCAGATGAAGTTGATCGCATCAAGCGACCTTTTCATCGGCGCCGATTCATGGGGGAAGACCTTCTCAGCCCTTGCAGGGGTGAGGACGATCGTCTTCCACTCCATGCGAGGTGAGGATTTAAGAGAATGGAAAGACCCTTCCGACCATGTATTTTTAGATCCCTGGGAAGAGATCACCGTTGTCAAAGATCTGAGTGAACTTAAAAATGCGTATGACTCCCTCTTTCGGAGAGATGAAGAAAAACCGGCCCACACTCTTCTCCAAGGCAGATCTTCTGGCCCCTCTTCCCACTCCAACGGACATTTTTACATCCAGAGGAATGAAGGGCTGGGAGATGTCCTGATGGCCCTCCCGTCCGCAAGGGCGCTGAAGCATTCCCATCCCGAAAGCAAAGTGTGCTTTATCACGGAGAAGAGATATGCCAAGGTAGTGGAGGCCAATCCTTATGTCGATCGGGTGATCGTGGCAGGCCAGGGGGATCGAAATGAGTTGACCTCAGGGAAGTTCTGGGATCTGAATCCTGCGAGGTTTGGGATAGGAGAGACCCATGAGGTCGATGCGTTCCTGAAGGAGATTGAAGTAGAGATACCGGATTCGATGAAGGAGATCGCCTTAAAGATACCGAGGAAGACCCACCGGAGGGTGGAACAATTGCTGCAAAAGACGGATATCCGGAAGAGGGGGAGGAAGATTGTCCTGATCCACCCGGCCAGAGGAGATATGAACCGGACATGGCCTTCCGCGAATTGGAGCGGGCTCAGCGAGCTGTTTATCAAAAAGGGTTATGGAGTGGCGGTTGTGGGAAACAACTCAAGCGATCCGGCCAGGGGGGTGAGCAGGGTGATGGCACAGGGCGCGATTCACCTGGTCGATCAACTGACGCCTCTTGAATTTGTGAGCCTTTGCCAGAGGGCTGACCTTCTGGTCACGACCGATAGTGGACCGGTTCAACTTGCCGGAGGAAGTGACATTGCCATCGCAGGCATCTATACCGTCATTCCCGGCCGATGTCGTCTTCCCTATCGACACGGAAAACCGATGTGGAAGGCCCTCTCGATTGAACCGAAATGTGGATGCGCAGGGTGTTATCGTTATATGCAGGACGAAAAATATTTCGGCCCGGTGAGAGCAGCCCTGCAAGACGGTTCCCTGACCCCCATAAAATTATTTTCAGAATGGTGCGTCAATGAGGAGAAGTATGCATGCCTCTTTAAACATATTACTCCCGAAAGGGTGTTTGAGATGTCTGAGGGACTGCTCCATTAAAGACAAACGGTCATCTTCATGCTCCTGAAAGGAGGAATATCTTTGTCACGACGGCACCATTCAAAGAAGAAAGGATGCTCTAAACCCATGGCCGCGGAAAGATCCAAACTCTCACTCTGTATGATTGTGAGGAATGAGGCCATGAATTTAAGAGATTGCATCGGCCCAATGATACCGGTGGCGGATGAAATCATCGTGGTGGATACCGGATCGACAGACAACACGAAAGAGATTGCCATGGAGTTGGGGGCAAAGGTTTTCGATTTTCCGTGGTGTGATGACTTCAGCGCGGCCCGGAATGAGTCGATCCGGCAGGCGGCCGGAGATTACATTATGTGGCTCGATGCGGATGACCGGGTCGATGAGACAGAGGTAAGAAAGATAGAACTCCTTAAAAAGTCTTTTCCCCGCAAGAAGGATGAAGCCTACGATGCCATCGTCACCAGTCAATCTCCCATCGAAGGAAAGACTCACTTTTATCAGATGAGAATCTTTCCGAGAGTGAAGGGAGGTCTCTTTGAGGGGAGGGTCCACGAGCAGGTCGTCTACAACCTTCAGCGTTTAGGCATCCAACGAATCCCTATGGAGATCCGCATCCGTCATTCGGGATACGGGGATTTTAAAACCATCCAACAGAAGTCGGAGAGGAACTTAAGCATCCTCCGGAAAGAGCTGGAGGCGAATCCGGAAAATCTTTTGCTTCATTTCTATGCAGGCCGCACCCTGGCCGGTATGGCCCGACAAGTGGAGGCCGTGTTTCACATGAGGAGAATCACATCGGATGAGAGGATCAGGAGGGATGAGAGAGCCTTTTATCTGGAGGCCTCCCTGCTCTTAGGGAAATACTATGTCGAACTAAAATTATACGATGAGGCCCTGACCATCTTTAGACACCTCTCCATGGAGGATCCGGAGAATGGCCTGGTCCATTTCAGCCTCGGGGAGACATTGTTTCAGGTCAGGGATTATCCAGGGGCGATCGAGGCGTTGCGCCGCTCTCTTCTTTATCCGATAGAGGTCAGTCACCTTCCCGTGAATATCGAACGGCTCCATTATCATCAACATCACACCCTCGCCCAGTGCCATTTGGAAACAGGGGAGGGCCGCCTTGCGATCGATGTCCTTCTAAAATTTCTGGATCGATATCCGGATCATTCTCAAACCCTCAAGACCCTCGGCCTTTTAAGCCTCAAGCACCAAAGGTTTGAAGAGGCGGCCGAATACTATGAAAGGGCCGTCCAGGGAGGGGAGGATTCCGATGAAGATTATGCCAACATGGGATTGGTTTTTCGGAAACTCGGCCGATTCGATGAAGCGGAGAGGAACTGGAACAGGGCCCTGCAGGTCAACCCGCAGAGGGTTGAGGCTCTCATCAACCTCGGCCATCTTCATCATCAGCAGAAGGAATATCCAAAAGCCTTAGAACGGTTTAAACAGGCCCTCGATATCGATTCGAATTTGCCCGATGTGAGATTGGCATTGAGCGACATCTATTTCAGGTTCCATGATCTCGAAAATCTTGTTCGAGAGTGTGACGCCCTCATGAAAGAGTTAAATCTCCCCAGGGAGATCACCCTGAATGGGTATGATGAATTGAGCGCCCTGTATGAAAGGATCGGAGAAATCCTTTCATACCAGGGGCGGGCGGATCTGGCCCTGATGGCCCATCATGTCTCCTTCATGATTCATCCCTCCAGAGCCAACCTGGACAGAATCATCTCCATGGCGAGTGTCTCACAGGGGTTGGAGGCTTCCATGGAAAAGGTTCAGGAGGCCCTGGATTTTCACAAGGCCGGCCTGTCCCTCTCTTTTGCTGGAAATTCCTGTAGTTAAAGGCGTTCGCCCTGAAAGGACGGGTCAAAATGCTAAACCACTCAAGTTTTTCCCTCCACCCGTCGATAGATATGGTGAAAGAAGTCCGGGCTTAAATTCAGAGGAAAGGAGGGAAAAGAAAGTTATCAGTTGGAAGTTTAAAGTGGAAAGTCGACCCATTCGGCGGCGTCAAGTCCCGCCTTTGAAGGCGGGGTGAAGAAGGGCCGATCAGGGTCAACCCTGAGCAAGCCTCAGCATTTATGCTGGGGAGTCGAAGGGTTGATTTTAAACATAACCATTCAACCATCCGGGCAGGGAGGCCCGGAAACTAACCTTTCAAGGAGGAAAAAATTATGGCACTCAGAATTAACACCAATATTGCGGCTTTAAACGCACACCGTCAGCTTGCTAACACCGATGCAAGACTGTCGGTATCCATGGAGAGGCTCTCATCGGGCTACCGGATCAATAAGGCCAAAGACGATGTCGCGGGACTTACGATTGCCAACAAATTCAGGTTGGAAGTGAGGGGATTGCGCATGGCCCAGCAGAATATCGCTCAAGGCACGGCCACGTTGCAGGTGGCAGAGGGAGGAACTAATCAGATTGAAGTGATTATCGAACGTCTGAAAGAGTTGGCCACAACCGCCTCCTCCGACAATAGCGACAGCAATTCAAGAACCCGGCTCAATTCGGAAGCATCGTCTCTCCTCTCCGAAATCGATCGAATTGCTAACGATACAAAATACGGGAGCACCTCATTGCTCAGCGCTGCCATCAACTTCACATTCCAGGTCGGGTCCGGCAACACCTCCGCAGAAGATAGAATTTCGGTGACGACTTCTGATGGATTACTGTCCAATGATCTGGGCTTGAACGGTCTCAGTTTATCCACACTGGCGAGCGCTCAAGCGGCTCTCACCTCGATTGACAATTCTCTTACCTCATTGAGCGTGATCCATGGCGAACTCGGCGCGGCCCAGAGCCGTCTGGAATTCGCTTCAGCCAACCTGGCCATTTCTATTGAAAATCTCGCAGCCTCCGAATCGACCATTCGGGATGTGGATATGGCCTATGAGATGGTCAGTTTCACAAAGAATCAGATTCTGCTCCAGGCAGGCACTGCCATGCTTGCCCAGGCCAACATGGCGCCCCAGGGTATCCTTGCCTTACTCGGGGGTCGTTAATCCTGAAGGTTAATTTTGAGAGGGGAAAGGATGAATTCTTTCCCCTCTCTCCTCTTTTCTCGTAACGGAGAAGGTTGAGATGGAAATCCCGGCCATAAAAGAAACCCTCATGCGGTCAATGCTTCAGGACCCTTCCCGGAAGGTCCTTAAAAAGCCGGCCCAGACCAAAGAGGTCGAGTCGGCCCACAGGGAATCCATAGAAAAAGTTGAGGGTGAACAAGAGGAAACCATCAGGCAGTTAGCTGAAAATCTCAACCAGTTTATGAGGAGCATCGATTACAACCTGAAATTCATTCCGGACCGGGAGGCGGGGATCGTCATTATCAAGGTCCTGGACGGAAACGGAAATGTGATCCGCCAGATACCACCCGAAGCCATTCAGTCCCTCTCTTCAAAGATCGGAGAGAGCATCGGGATCTTATTAAATTCGAAATTATAAAATCCATGGTATCAATTTAGCGGTTTGAAATAAACTTTTTAAAATCCCTCCCCACCTTCCCTGCCTACCGGCAGGCAGGGGGGATGAAGGGGGATTAGACAACATTTTTCAAAGCGCTAAAGAGTTACAATCCATGAACTTTCTACAATCCCTGTACTCCTTTTTCTACTTTGAAATAAAGTTGTCTTCCCTGAGAATGAGGATGGTTTGCCTCAGACTAAGCAGGAGGTTGAGATGGCTGCAACCAGTGTAGTCAGCGGTCTTGCAAGCGGCCTGGACTGGCGGAAGATCATCGACCAATTGAGACAGATCGAATATAAAAAAATCGAAATGGTCGAAGGAAGGAAAAAGGTCCAAGAGGAGAGGACCAGCGCCTGGCAGAGCCTCAATACTAAATTACTCTCTTTTAAAAACTCAGCAGGCGCCTTAAACAGGACCGCCTCTTTCAACCTTTATACCACCACGCTCTCTTCCAACACGACGGCGGAGGCCGAAGATATCCTTTCCGTGACTGCGAGCACGGATGGTTCTCCGGGGACTTATAAGATTATTGTCACGTCTCTGGCCAGCGCCCAGAAGCTTTCTTCAACCAGCTATGCCAGCCAGACCACAGCGCTCAATCTTTCCGGCGATATCATCGTTGGGGGGCGAACAGTCAAAATTACTACGACGGATAGCCTATCCAGTCTTCGGGACAAGATCAATGCTGTCAATTCAGGGACGAATGCCTCCAAGGTGACTGCCTCCATTGTCAACTACGGGACGAGCGGCTATCGGCTCATCCTGACCAGTGATGCGGAAGGGTCTTCGGGGGTCGGCCTCCTTAATGGCGGGGCGTCTGATCTCGTAAGATCGCTCGGTTTTGTCGATGCCTCCGCAAAAACAGCCAAGAATGCCATCACAGGCGGCCACAAAAGCGATCCCTTTTCTGCGGCGGATAAGAAAGTGGGAGGGACGGATCTGCTCAATCTGACCAGCCCCCAGCGCGGTAATGTGACGATCACCATTAACGGCACTGCCAGATCTGTGGCGATCGATCTGGCAACCGACTCTTTAAATACCATCCGGGACGCCATCAATACAGCCTTCACCGGTGTGTTTACTTCCAATCCAGCCACCGTCGTAAGTGAAACGGTTAGTGGAACAACAAAATACAGGCTACTGATCGAGGGGAATACGGTTACTTATACCGATGCGAACAATGTCCTGGAAACGCTCGGCATTCTCAAAAGGGCAGGTGCCTCAGACGAGAGAGGTATGACCGGCGACGTGGCCAATACATCGGCCGGAACGGCCATTACCTCCTCCACGCTGATTAAGAATATCGACGGGTATAATAACTATGCCTCTGGGGATACCATCACATTGACCGGAACCAGCACAGCCAATGCAGCAGTCAATAGCGTATTTACCATTGCCGATGCGAGCACGGTCGGAGACCTTTTAACCGCCATTCAGACAGCCTATGGGGAGGTGACAGCCTCGGTCACAGCAGATGGAAAGATCCAGATCGTGGACAATAAAATTGGAGATACCTATCTGGCTGTTACCCTGACTCCCAGCAAGATCAGCCTCAAGTTTGATGCGGATGGAAATTTCGGGGCCATTTCAACCATCCGGTCGCGGCAGATTCAAGCCGGTGCGAATGCAAATATCTCTGTGGATGGAGTGATCATGACTCCATCCACCAATACACCGAATGATATCATCACCGGGGTTACCCTCAATCTGAAAAAGGCTGCTGCGGATACGACCGTCACCCTCACGGTGGGGAGAGATTACGGCGGCGTGAAGAAAAAAATTGAAGAGTTTGTGACGGCCTATAATGACGCCATGGATACCATCAATGCCCAGTTGGCTTACAATTCGGAGTCACAGAAACCAGGGGGTCCTCTCTTTGGGGACGCCACACTGCGGACGATCAAATCGAATCTTACCAGAATCGTTTTGAACCAGGTCTCAGGAGTATCGGCCAATTTTTCAACCCTCGGACTGATCGGCATCAGTATCGGGACGGATAGTAGGTTGACCATCGATGACAGCAAGCTTCAAGATTATTTTGAGACTAACTTTGATGACGTCAAAAAACTGTTTGTCGCCGATTGGTCATCCACCGACAGCAATTTGAGCTATCTCTATCATACGATCGATACCCAGGCAGGTACTTACAACGTTCAAATCACGGGCGTCGATCCCGTGGCAGGCTATTTTGTGACATCAGGGGATGCCACTGGAGAGGGTGAGTACCTGAAAGGCATATCCGGAAACGCCAAAGGCCTTGTCGTCCGGTACTCTGGGACGGCCACAGGGTCAGTGGGGAGTTTTTCCCTCACCTATGGCATTGCCGAGCTCCTGGATCGTTCCCTCTATTATATTACGGATTCAGTCGATGGTACGATCACCCACAAAAAGGAGACGATCCAGGATACGATCGATCACTTGAAGGATGATATTGAGACCATGGAAGCTCGACTGGACCAGAGGATGGCTGAATTGGAGCGTCGATTCGTCGCCATGGAGACGGCTCTTAGCACATTGCAGAGCCAGACGGGCTGGCTCACGGGCCAGATCAATATGATCAGCTAAGGCTGGAGGTAAGGGCTGAAAGGTCAAGAATTTAGAATTTAGGATTTTTCTGAGGAAGGAGGCTTCATTCATATGTTCGGATCCGGATACCAGGCTTATCAGAAATCTCACATCCTGACAGCAGACCCTAAGAGACTGATCATCCTCTGTTATGAGGAGGCGATCCAGAGCTTAGTTCAGGCTAAAGCGAAATATCTATCCCTGGATTATGAGGCCAAGGGCAGGGCGGTTCAAAAGGCCCTGGACCTCCTTAACCATTTGAGAGAGACCCTTGATTTTGAGAGAGGAGGAGAGATCGCAGGGCACCTGGATCGTCTTTATGGATTTATGATCGGTCATACTCTTAAAAGCGATCACAGAAGGGATGTGAACGGGTTTAGCGAGGTAGTGGGAATGCTTGAGCAGTTGAAATCAGCCTGGGAAGAAGCCTTGTATCGCCAGCAAGGCGGCGACTCCCTTTTTCCCCAGAAGGAATGCCTGTCTTTCCCCACTCTAAAAGAAGGAATCCCGTTGCGTTGAGGTGATCATGGACCCTTTTCGGTTTCGTCAGTACCTGACTGAAAAACTGAGGACCCTGAAAGAGTTTTTATCCATTTCCGAATCGATGAAGACAGACCTGGACCTGCCGAACATGGGAGAGGTGACCCGGCGGATGACGAAGCGCCAGGAGCTGATCGGCCGGATCGACCGGATGGACGATGAAATCAGGAGGATTGCGGTAAAACCTCCTGTTTCCGAGGCCGAATGGCCGGAGCGACTAAGGGAAGAGATTCTCCTGCTCTACAAGGCGATCGAAGAGGTGCTTCAAACCGTGAAGGCCATTGACGGAGAGTGTCAGGAACGAATTGCGGCCTTGCGGAATGAGGTCAAGGCCGAGTTGCAGAAAGCCTTTCAAGGGATGCTCACGGTCCGTGGTTATATGGAGAAACCGGCCCATCCTCCGAGATTTTTAGATGTAAGGAGATAAGAGAATCGCCATCCTCCTTTTCTCATATCGCTTTGGCCTTTTGGAAAATTCTTTTCACCAATCATGAGGGAGTAGAGATTCAGATTCGATAGGCGGGACATTCTTGTCCCGCCTGCATACGGTTGGCAGGCCAAGACGGAGTTAGATTTCGTCGTGAGATCAGTCGAACGAAAACTCCGTCTATCGAGGTTGAAATGGATTGTAAAATGATACAAAAAAATCACCAACACCCGGCCCAGCAGATTCGTATCTGGATCGCAGAGGATGAGGACGAGTTAAGAGAGATCCTGAGAGACTCTCTTTCCGGGGGGAACCGGACCGTTCGATTGTTTCAGAATGGCAGAGAGGTCCTCGAGGCGCTGAAAAGGGAGGTTTTCGATATCCTCCTCACCGATCTCATCATGCCGGAGGTGGATGGGATTCAACTCCTCAAAGAGGTCAAGAGCCGCCATCCCGACAGCATCGTCATCATCATGACCGGCTATGCCTCCCTCGATTCGGCCATTCAGGCCATCCGGGGAGGGGCTTATGATTATATCCGGAAACCTTTCAAACTGGATGAGCTGGAGATCGTCATACAGAATGCCTGCGAAAAGATTTCTCTGATCCGGGAAAACAGAGACCTCCTCCGGATACTAAAGGAGACGAAGGAAGAACTGGGGCGGTTGAGAGAGACCTGGGATGAACATTTGAACCATGTGTTGAGCATCTGCTGGATGATGTTCGGGGAAAAGAGGAACCCAGAGATGGAACTGATCCTCAAACAGATCAGCCCCCTTGCCCCGGATTTCGATTTGAAGAAGAGGGAAGCTGAGGAGAAGGCACTTGAGAGCCTTCAGCGTCTGGCTGACCTTAAAAAGGAGAGATCGATCACGGAGCAGGAATTCTCCACCTTCAAGAATATCCTGCTGAAGAAGCTGACCAAGGGATGATTCGAAATGAGAGCTCTGAAAAACTGCTTTTCGTTCTCTGATTACACAAATTTCAAAAAAATGATTCCACAGATTTTTCTTTATTTATCAATGTATCTCTAATCTGTGTAATCGGCTCCTAATCGATGTAATCAGAGATTTCTGGACTTTTTCGGAAATCTCAAAATTTTTATTTGACAAAGGAAATGGGATCAGGTATTGTCGAACCGTTTTCGCCATTTCAGGCACTTCCGGATGAACACCTGGAAACCATGGTTGATCAGAAGATTATTGAAAACATCGAGTCGCTTTTTGCCGTCCTGAAAGACCGTTCCCGACATTCGAGAATGGGATCATTGATGGGAGGGGTCGTCCATAACATGAACGGAACCATCCAGATCCTCTCCATGCAGATGGAGATGATTCAAAGGACAATGGCCAGAAAGGACGGAAAGAGCCATTCTTCCATCCAGGAGAAGATGGACCAGTGCATGGCTCAGATCGATAAGTTGAAGTCGATGTTAGAGGCGTTGCATCTCAGAGAGAGACATGAGGAAGAGGAGGGTTCCCGGAGGATCAATTTGAATGAGGTGATCGAAAGGGAGATCGGACTGTTTCATCATCACCTCTTTTTTAAACACCATGTCAAGGTGAAGAAGAACTTTTCCACCCATCTGCCCTCAATTCAGGGCCATGAGGTCGATTTCAGCGAGGGGTTGTCCAATCTGATTGAGAATGCGATGGAGGCGATGGAAGGGACCCCCCGAAAGGATCTGACGCTGACCACCCGGGCCGGGAACGATCATATCCAGGTGGTGATCATGGATACGGGTTGCGGCATCCCTGATGAGTTCCGGCACCGCCTCTTTACTCCCTTCTTCACCACGAAAAACGGAAGCCATTACGGATTAGGATTATTTATGACCCGGAAACTCCTCACTCCCTACGGAGCTTCCATCGAACCTCATTTCAAGGAAGGCGAGACCCTCTTCTCCGTAAAGATTCCACAGATCCCTTCGTCTTCGAGCCTACACAAAAAAGCTTAAATCGTATCAATTTAGCTGTTTAAAATCGTCTTGTAAAATCCCTCCCAACCTCCCCTTGCCCCGTCGTCTGCGGGGATATAAAGGCCAAAGGGAGGAGAAAGATTTCCCCCTTTTGACAAAGGGGATGAAGGGGGATTAGATTAGTTTTTTAAAAGCGCTAAAGTGTTATCTTAAATCGGATTTTTCTGCTCTGGAATATTCTCTTTCACCGGTTCGGATTCCATCTCCTTGTTGCTCAGGATGACGAAATCGACCCTCCGGTTCTGAAGCCTTCCCTCGGGGGTACTGTTCGTATCGACAGGCCGAAATTCGGCATAGCCTGTGGCCGAGAGCCGGTCCGGATCGAACCGGAAGTGATCGAGCAGATATCGGACAATCATCGTGGCCCTTGCGGTTGAAAGCTCCCAGTTGGAAGGAAATCTGGGGGTATTGATGGGAACATTATCGGTATGACCTTCGATCCGGATGTGGTTGGGAATCTTTTCAATGGTCTGGGCCAGGACATTGAGGACCGGCTCCATGTCCGGACGAATAAAAGCCTCTCCGGAGTTAAAGAAGATGTGTTCGGAGACCCGGATGACCAGCCCTCTTTTTTCAAGAATGAACTTGATCTGATTGGCCATGTTTGAACCGGGTTTAACCGTCTTTCCCTTCGAAACATCCTCAATCCCCTTCTTGATGTCCTCGGCCATCTTAATGAGAGCCCTTCCATCCGGACTATAAGCCTTTCCTTCTATGGGAGGGCTGATGCTGAAATGGATGGGAACGACCTGATTCGAAAATACCCCCGGCTCCTTATGGGTCATCTGGATCGGCATCACAGAGCCCAGAGCCCTCTGAAGGGACTCGACGGCAGAACCCATCTTCTTTTCATCCACCCTCGACATCGAATACATCGTCACAAAGAAAGCGAAGAGAAGGGTGATGAAGTCCGCATAGGAGACCAGCCACCTTTCCATGTTTTCATGTTCTTCTTCACCATGCTTTTTCTTCTTTCTGGCCATTGGTTAAGTGATTCCCTCCATCAAGTTCTAATGCAAGCAAAAGACATACCACAATAAAATTCCAGTCAAAATTATTTGAAATTTCTCCTTCTTCTCCCCAAAGAGTGCGTCGCTATTAGCCGTTCGTCCTTCGACAAGCTCAGGGCGAACGGCTAAGTAATTAATTTCTAATGTGTCGTGGTCCGTTCGTGGTGAGTCCCGCGGTTCGCGGGATCGAACCATGAACGGACTTGTAACATAGTCTCTCAGTGGAGAGGGGGAAAGGGTGAGACGGCCTTTCTCAAAACGACTTTTTGTCAAAGAGTTGCAATTTTTGTTACCCGAAAATCCTATTTTTTCGACTCCGCAGAGATGAGATTTTTCTGCTTCTCCGTCAGAAAGGCATTCAACTTCTCTTCGATCAATCTCGGGTTTTCACCCGTGGAGACCGCCACCACTCCTTCAAGGGTCAGCTCCTTCAGGATCATCTCATGTCTATGTCTAAGTTCCAATTTGCTTGCAATGGGCAGAAACAGGAGATTGGCCGATCCCACTCCGTAGACCGTCGCAACAAAGGCGGTTGCGATCCCTGATCCGAGTTTCGAGGGGTCATTCAAATTCTCCATCACATGGATCAGGCCCAGCACCGCCCCGAGGATGCCGATGGTAGGAGCATATCCTCCTGCGGCCTTAAATACCTTTGAACTCGTCTTGCCATGTTCGTCGAGATACCCCAGTTCCGTTTCCATTGCATCACGAATGGCATGAGGCTCGATGCCATCGACCGCCATGGTGAGGGCCTTTTTCAAAAAGAGATCTTCGACATTCTTGATCTCCTTTTCGAGAGAGAGAATGCCCTCTTTCCGGGCCTTATTGGCATAACCGGTAATCTGGGCGATCATTTGATGAGGATCATGAGAAGGTTCTTTGAGGGCAATCTTCACTCCCTTAAAGGCGTCCATGACTCCATCAAAGGAGAAGCTGACAAAGACCGCTCCGAAGGTCCCACCCAGGACGATGAGGGCCGCCGTCGCCTGCATGATGGAATGGATGCTACCTCCCTCGAGGACTTGTCCTCCCAGGATTGCTCCGATGCCGAGTATCAGTCCGATTAAAGTGGCTTTATCCATAAGAGAACGCACAAGAGATTGGAATAATGGAATATTGGAATATTGGAAGAATGGGTTTTTCGGAAGGAAAACGAATTGCTCCGATTGCTGTTTACGTCCTTTCCCATCATTCCACTATTCCATTATTCCATCATTCCAATATCCCAGGTCTTTTATTCAATCGGTATAGAAGGATTAAAAATACATCTCCGGTAATCGGTCACCCTTTTAATGACCTCACTCACCGACTCATGAACCGTTATCTTCTCTCCATTGGAAAGCGTAATGATGGTGTCGGGCGTTTCTTCAATAAAAACGATAAGATCCGGATTGACAACAATCGGAGTATTATTGAGCCGAGTGACGGTAATCATAAATGGTCAACCTTTGGTAACTCATGAATCGAATGGGGTAGGGGCGACTTAGGTCGCCCTTCTAAGGGGGGGGCTAAAGCCTCCCCTTTCCGGCAATCATAAAAATGCTGCCTTAGAACGATAGAACGATTTTAATTAGAGTCTGTTTATAAATGTCCCTTTTCCGTCATGCCGGACCTGAGGAGCCTGCCCCGTACTTGATACGGGGGCATCCAGACGTCGTCCCGACGAAAGTCGGGAACCATCTCAAAGACTGGGTCCCGGTTTTCACCGGGAACCCTGGATTCCGGCTTTCGCCGGAATGACGACCTTTTTTGAAACCGTTAGTTTATGGACAGACACTAATTACTCATCGGCTGAGGAAAGAGCTAACTTTAATGCCATTTAAGGAAAATTGCGTTTTACCCGATAAATAGAATGAATAACGGAAAAAGACGGTGATCAACTCCTATTTATAGACTGTGTCGTAATTCGCCGTTCCCCCTTCGACACGCTCAGGGCGAACGGCTAAGTCATTGATTTTTAATATCCCGTGGTCCGTTCGTGGTGAGTCCCGCGGTTCGCGGGATCGAACCATGAACGGACTTATAACACAGTCTCTTAGCCGGGTAGTCTTATAGTCCCGGGATGATGAGATGCCACAGGCGTGGATCATGGAAACAAACATATCATTCATTAAAAGGTGTGAAAGATGATTGAAAATAGGGCGGACCTTGTCGAACTGATCGAGCAATTAGCAATTCAATGTATGACGGTTGAGCCGGACGATCTCCCCGGACTGGGGGCCATTTTGGAGAAACTGGAGAAGATGGAGAAAATGGCCAGGGAGGTTGGCCTTACATCCATCCGGCTTCTGGCTGAAGCCCTGAAAAAAGCGGTTGAAAAAATTGTTCTGAATGAATGCCAGGAGCCTCAAAAAGGCGTTAGTCTTTTGGGCTCAGGGGTAAAATTGATCCAGAATCGGATGGTCTGTCCCGATCATCCGAGATCGGCCGAAGAGGAATCCTTCTGGAAGGATTGGGAGTCATTAATAGAGGAGAAGAGACCTTTGTTTGACGAAGAGGAGACCTCCGGAGCAAAGGAAGGGAACATCCCTTCATCCGCCATCGACCAGGATACGGAGCTTTACAGAGATTTTATCTCGGAGGCCTTGGAGCATCTGGGCACGATCGAACTGAATCTGATCAATTTAGAACAGTCCCCGGGAGACAGAGAGTATATCAATGCCATCTTCCGTCCTTTTCATACGATCAAGGGGGTTTCGGGATTCCTTAATCTTCACGATATTCAAAAATTTTCCCATGCCATGGAGTCTTTGCTCGATGAAGCAAGGAATGGAAAGCTTCAGATCTCTCAGGAGGTGGTTGATCTCATTCTGGAATCGGTAGACCAGTTGAAGTGTATGATTCTCGACCTGAGGGATCATGTTGAATCGGGCAGAGTGGGATGTTCCACATTTGAACTGGAGCCCTATCTGAAGAGGATCGAGATCCTGAAAGGGAACAGTCCGCCGGCTGAAGGCGTAAAACCGGGAGGGACGGAAGCAGATCCTGATGATAAGTCGGTGCGACTCAAAACCGAGAAAGTCCCGCGTCTCGGAGAGATCCTCAGTTCAAAAGGCATGGTCTCTTCCGAAGATATTTCCGATGCCCTAAAGGAACAGGGAGATGAGGGAGCGAGTCTAAAATTAGGGGAGATTCTGATCAAGGAGAAGAAAGTCAAACCCAGTCAGGTCCTCGACGCTCTTAGAGAACAGAAGCGAATTTCATCCCAGTTCAATGAGGCTTCGGTAAAGGTTGACACGGATAAGCTGGACAATCTGGTCGATATGATCGGTGAACTGGTCATTGCCCAGTCCCTGGTGGAGCAGAACCCTCTCTTTTCGTCACTCCGGGATCAGAAGCTGGTGCGGGATTTTTCACAGTTAAAAAGGATCACGGCCGATCTCCAAAAAATCTCCTTGTCTCTCCGGATGGTTCCGATCCGGCAGACCTTCCAGAAGATGGTCCGTTTGGTAAGGGACCTGGCGAAGAAATCCGGGAAGCGGGTGGAGTTGATCATGTCCGGCGAGGAGACGGAGATTGACCGAAATATGGTGGAGAGCCTCTATGACCCCCTGGTTCATATGATTCGCAATGCCATCGATCATGGGATCGAGCCTCCGGAAGAGAGGCAGAGAACAGGGAAAACGGAGACGGGAAATACCTTTTTGAGGGCCTATCAGAAGGGAGGAAATGTGGTCATCGAGATCGAGGACGATGGCCAGGGTCTGAACCGGGAGAAGATTTTAAGAAAGGCAAAAGAGCGGGGGCTCGTCTCCGATGAGATGCTGACCGATTACCAGATCGACAACCTCATCTTCGAGGCCGGGTTTTCAACAGCGGATCAGGTCACCGATATTTCGGGCCGCGGGGTGGGGATGGATGTTGTGAAAAAGGCGATTGAGAAACTGAGGGGAAAGGTCGAAATCTTCTCGTGTGAGGGAAAGGGCGCCCGTTTTATCATGCGCGTTCCACTCACCCTGGCGATCATGGACGGAATTATCGTCCGGATCGGTGAGGAGCGATACATCGTTCCAACCGTCTTCATCAAAGAGACCCTGAAGCCGCGGCGGGAAGATGTCTTTTCCATCCATCAGAAGGGAGATCTGATCAAGGTGAGAGAGAATTTCCTCCCGCTGATCCGGCTTCATCAGCTCCTGGGAGTCACCACGGAGAGGCAGAATCCATGGGAGACGCTGGTCATCGTGGTTGAAAACGAAGGGGTGCAGAAGTGTCTCATGGTGGACGATCTGGTCGGAAAACAGGAGGTCGTGATTAAAAATTTAGGGGAGAGGTTGAAGGATGTGAAAGGAGTGGCGGGCGCCACGATCATGGGGGATGGTCGGGCCGGTCTCATCCTCGATATCCACGGCATTTTTCAAATCGACCAGACCTCTCCTTTGAAGAAGGAAGGCCCTGCCTTTCATCAAGCAGCAGAGTCAAGAAGTAGTGCTGTAAGACTAAATTAGAAAATAAAAGCATTGGGTTAAGGTCAGGGTAAGGATGCCAGTTTCGTTTTTGGGTAAAGGTAATGGTTTTAAATCATCAGCCCTAACCCATTGACCTTTCTCCAAACGGGCTTCATAGCCTTCACCTCTTAACCTTGCCTAAAAGGTTATTCCATTGTTCGAGGATGAATAAAGATGAAAGAGATTACGCTTTATACGGTGGCCCCTCAGATCCCGGAACGTTTGAAACCTCTGGAGGTCATGGCGAGAAACCTCTGGTTCTCGTGGAACCTCGAAGCCATTGACCTTTTCCGTTCAATGGATTCCCAACTCTGGGAGGATACCTGCCATAATCCCCTGGCAATGCTCGGCCAGCTGAGTGAAGACCGCCTCCATGAGCTCCTCAGGGATGAGGGATTCCTCCTGGAAATGGATCGGATTTTTGAGGAATTCAATCGCTACATAGGTGAGAAAAAGGCTTATGAGTTCGGCCTGAAGGCCCCGGTGGAGTTTAGAGTCGCCTATTTCTCCGCAGAATACGGGCTTACGGATTGTCTTCCCATCTACTCCGGAGGCCTGGGGGTTCTGTCAGGAGACCATTTGAAATCAGCGAGCGACCTCCGGATTAACCTCACAGGGGTGGGGCTTCTCTACCAGAAGGGTTATTTCCTGCAGTATCTGAATGAGGACGGCTGGCAGATGGAGACTTACCCGGATAACGATTTTCACATTCTTCCGGTTCAACTCGAAAGGGATGAGAGAGGGGAGCCCTTGACGATTGAAGTCCCTATCCAGGGACGGAATGTGAAAGTCCGGGTCTGGCGGGTCCAGGTGGGTCGGGTTTCGCTCTTCCTGCTTGATACCAATACCGTGGAGAATTCGGAGATGGACAGGGATATTACTTCCTCCCTCTACGGCGGCGATGGAGAGATGCGTTTGAAGCAGGAAGTCGTTCTCGGAATCGGTGGCATCCGAGCCCTAAATCGACTGGGGATTGAAGCCCATGTGTTTCATATGAATGAGGGCCACTCAGCCTTTGCCCTCATCGAGAGGATCCGTTCCTTGATGGAGAACCAGAACCTCTCTTTTGAAGAGGCCAGGGAGGCGGTCTATTGTAGCAGTATCTTTACCACCCATACGCCGGTTCCAGCCGGCATAGACGTCTTTGGGAAAGACATGATCTCCTCGGCGCTCGGAGATTATATCCGCTCTTTAGGGATTTCACTGGAGTCGTTTATGGGTTTGGGAGCCCAAGAGGATAAAGGCTCTATTCATTCCCTGAATATGGCTATCCTGGCAATCAAAAACAGTGCACGGACCAATGGGGTTAGCCGGCTCCACCAGAGCGTATCCCGACGCATGTGGAGCCATCTATGGCCCTCCCTGCCTGAGGCGGATATTCCCATCGAGGGGATCACCAATGGGATTCATATCCCCTCCTGGATCTCCAATGATCTGGGAAGCCTCCTGAATCGCTATCTGGGTAGACGCTGGGCAGAAGACCCGGACAATGTAAAGGTCTGGGAGCGAATCAATCGTATTCCGGATTCCGAGCTCTGGCGGACTCATGAGCGCCGTCGCGAGAGGCTGATCGCTTTTGCGCGGAGAAGGCTCGAGGAGCAGTTAATCCATCAGGGAGCGAAAAAAAAGGAAGTGGAGGTCGCCAGGGAGGTCCTCAATCCCGAGGCCCTGACCATCGGTTTTGCCAGACGTTTTGCCACATACAAGCGGGGGGATCTGATTCTCCGTGACCCCCAGCGCCTTGCAAAAATCTTGAACGATTCCCAGAGGCCGGTTCAGGTCCTCTTTGCGGGGAAGGCCCATCCCAAGGATCATCCAGGGAAGGAGATGATTAAAAGCATCATTCACCTGGCCAAGCAACCCGAATTCCGGCACCGGTTGGTCTTTATCGAGGACTATGACCTCAATGTAGGGCGCTATCTCGTCCAGGGGGTGGATGTGTGGCTGAACAATCCCCGTCGCCCCCTTGAGGCCTGCGGAACGAGCGGCATGAAGGCGGCGGCAAACGGAGTATTGAACCTGAGCATTCTCGATGGCTGGTGGGCCGAAGGCTACCAGCCGGGCCTCGGGTGGGCCATCGGAGGCGGAGAGGAATACGACGATTCCGATTATCAGGACGAGATTGAGAACCATGCCTGCTATAACCTGTTAGAGAGAACCATTGTCCCTCTCTTTTACGAGAGAGGGCGGGACAACCTTCCCAGGGAATGGATTGGTATGATGAAGAAATCCATGCAGATCCTGGCCGCCAACTTCAACTCCCACAGGATGCTTGAAGATTATGTCGAGCGTTTCTATCTTCCTCTATCCCTCCGCAGGAATGAAATTCGGGAAGAAGGATTCAAGGGAATCAGGGATCTGACCGCATGGATGAATCACCTGAGAGCGAACTGGTCGAAACTACGGATTTTAGAGAAGCGAAGCGGGGTGAAGAACGGAATCGAATTGGGAAAAACACTCAAAGCCGAAGTCACCCTTTCCCTCGGACGGCTTTCTCCTCATGACCTCTCCGTGGAGATTTATTATGGCCCTGTCGATTCCAAAGCCAATTTCCTGGATTGTTTTACCCTTCCTCTTCAGCCTGTTTCAGAGGGAGGAGAACGAGTGATCTTCAGGGGGGAAATACCCTGCCGCACGGTGGGCCGTTTCGGCTTCAGAATCCGCGTCCTTCCCTTCCATCCCCTTCTGACGAACCCTTATTCCCTGGGTCTGATTCTCTGGGGATAGAAAACGGGGATGGAAACCTTTATCGCCAGGCAGCCGATTTTCGATCTCAACCAGAGGGTCTATGGGTATGAACTCCTCTTTCGTTCCGGTCTGGACAATGTGTTCAGGCATACCGATCCTGACCAGGCCACCTCCAAAGTCATCTTGGACAGTTTTTTTCTCATGGGCATTCAATCTCTCACCGGCGGGAAAAGGGCTTTCATTAATATCACCCGGGACATCCTCCTCAACGAGTTTCTCTTTCTCATTCCGAAGGAGTGGATTGTCGTTGAGATTCTCGAAAATGTGGCGCCGGATGCCGAAGTCATTGCGGCCTGTAAAAAACTGAAAAGGGCCGGCTATTTTTTGGCTCTGGATGATTTTGTCTATGATGAAGCCTTTACGCCCCTCATTCGATTGAGCGATTTCATCAAGGTCGATTTCTTATCCACGGAAAAAGAGGTTCGGAGGGACCTGGTAAAGAGGTTTGCCCCTTCAGGTGTCCGGTTTCTCGCTGAGAAGATCGAGACCCGGGAGATGCTTGAAGAGGCAAAGGAGACAGGGTTTACCTATTGCCAGGGTTATTTCTTCAGCAAACCGAAGATCGTTTCGGGAAAGGACATCCCGGGATTCAAACTTCATTATCTGAGTGTGCTTCAGGAGATCCACCGGCCCGAACTCGATTTCGGGAGATTGGCGGAGATTGTTAAAAGGGAAATATCCCTTTCATTTAAACTCCTCCGTTACATCAACTCCGCGTTTTTCGGATTGAGGAATAAAATCTCTTCCCTCAAACAAGCTCTTCTCCTCTTAGGTGAAAGAGAGATTAGAAAATGGATCACACTTGTCACGCTCGCCACTTTGGGAGAGGATAAGCCAGATGAGCTGGTCATTCAGTCGATCATTCGCGCAAAATTCAGTGAATCACTCGCTCCCTATCTCGGACTTTTTCACCGGTCAGAGGACCTTTTCCTCATGGGAATGTTTTCTATGATCGACGCCATATTGGGCCGTCCCCTTCCGGAGATTCTCCAAGAGATTCCAATTTCCCAAGACATTAAGAGGGCTCTTTCAGGAGAAGAGAACCGTTTGGGAGAAGTTTACCGGTTTGTTCTTTCCTATGAAAGAGGAGAGTGGGAGAAGTTTTCCTGCCAGGCTCATCAGATTGGAATAGATGAGGAGAAGACAGCCCGGCTTTATATGGATGCCGTAAAATGGGGTTCTGGATTTGAGGAAATCTGACGGTCAATAGTCATTTGTCTGACATCGGATTTATTTACCGAGAGACGCCCCAATTGATTTACTGAATTAATTCAATAAGTTATCAAGACTATGCCATTTGGCACGAGAAATGAATATCATAAATCTTGAATTTTAGCCTTTCTTCCGGAGACAGTGATGAAACCTGTAAAGATGGATAGGATGGAGAAAAACTCCGCTTCAGACCGAATGGCATTGCTTTACGAGGAGACGAAGAAGAGGCTGGACGAATTGACCATCCTCTACGAGATGACGAAGGTTTCTCACTCCGCTCTCAATTTCGACAAGATGTTAAGTGAAATGGTCAGAGTCCTTTACGACTTTTTTATCTTCGAAAGGCTCTCCGTATTGTTGATCGATGAACCCTCCGGGCGATTAACCCTTCATCCCTCTTCCATTGGTTTTTCTGCCGATACACTCGACGTTCTCCATCTCAAAGTGGGAAAGGGCATCACCGGATGGGTGGCTGAGAACGGGGCCTCGCTTCTGGTCAACGATGTCCGGAACGATCCGAGATATTTTGGAAGTGATAAGGACATTCTTTCGGAGATGTGCGCTCCTCTCAAAGTGGGGGGAAAGGTTATCGGGGTCATGGATACCCAGAGCCGGAGGCAGAATGCGTTCTCGGATGGGGACCTCCGGTTGTTTGAGACAGCAGGAGGACATCTGGCCAGCATCATCGAGAATGTGCGATCTGAAGAGAGGTATAGGACCGTGGTCGAAAACGCCCTCGACGGAGTCCTGGTGATGGAAGAGGGCTTTCGGTTGACCTATGTGAATGAGAGGCTGGCAGAGCTTTTGGGTTTTCAAAGGGAAGAGTTGGTCGGGGCCGAATTTCTGGACTTCCTCGACGAGAGAAGTCGGCGAATTCTGACAGAAAGAAGTCTCCTGCGTCAAAGAGGAGCGGAGGCGCCACCTCGATATGAGATCAATATCCTCCGGAAGAACGGCGAGATCCGAAATGTGGAAGTCAGCTCCACGATGATCCGCGATTATCATGGGAATACGAACGAGATTGCATTCCTGAAGGACATCACCGAGAAACGGAAGATGGAGGAACAGCTTTTTCAGGCCGAGAAACTGCGGGCTGTAGGGGAGATGGCGAGTGGCGTGGCCCACGATTTTAACAACGCTCTGGCCATTATCCTCGGAAATACCCAGTTATTGCTCCTCAGCACAAAGGATAAGGAGCAGGTGGATGCATTGAAGATTATTGAGAAGGTGGCCAAAGACGGCGCCCAGACCGTCCGGCGCCTTCAGGAGTTCACGAAGAGTAAGGTGCGGCAGGATCTTTACAAGATGGATATCAATGCCATTGTGAAAGATGCGGTTGAAATCACCCGTCCAAAATGGAGAGACGAAGGCCAGGGCAGGGGAGCCCATATCGAAATGGTCACCCACTTTGAGAAAGTTCCTCCTGCGGCGGGCAATGTCTCGGAGTTGCGAGAGGTGATCACCAATATGATCTTCAATGCCATTGATGCGATGCCTGAAGGAGGAAGAATCGAGATCAGGACCTTCCGGGGGACAGAAAAGGTTCTCATTCGGGTTTCGGATACGGGCCTCGGAATGTCTGAGGAGGTCAGAAAGAAGATATTCGAACCCTTCTTCACCACCAAACCCTTCACGAATACAGGGCTGGGATTGAGCATGTCGTATGGAATCATTCAAAGATTCGGAGGGGAGATCGAAGTTGAGAGCGAGATCGGATCAGGAACGACATTCACCATCACTTTGCCCATCACTTTGCCCATTATTCAGGACGGAAAGGAAGAGATTGCACCCGTATCCACAATCAAGAAGGGGAAGCCAGCCCGGATCCTCGTGATCGATGACGAGGAGCATGTAAGGAATGTTCTGTCCCGCAGTCTCTCCGTAGTCAATCACCAGGTCTTCGAAGCCCCCTCCGGAGAGCAGGGATTAAAACTGTTCCGGGAGAGGCCGTTCGATCTCGTTTTGACCGACCTTGGGATGCCAAACCTCTCCGGATGGGAGGTGTGTAAAGCGATCAAGAAGATGAGTCCGGGGACTCCGGTTGGGATGATCACGGGGTGGGGAATGGAACTCGATGAGTCGAAAATAAAAGATAGCGGAGTTGATTTCGTCATCTCAAAACCCTTCGAGTTCAGCCAGGTTCTCAATCTTGTCACCGAATCGATCGAATCCAAAAAGATAAGTCCTTCTCCTGAATTGCTCGGAAAATAGAAACATTAGGTTAAGGTCAGGGCAAAGATATCCGTTTCGAGAAATTGAAATTGACGTTTCTCGTTGTCGAAGCTCGTATCGAGGCTCGTATAGGGATACTGGATTCTCGAGCTTCTAAATTCGAGCTTCTTGCTTCGATACCAGCATCCTCACTCATAACCGTTTGACTATCCATCCAAACGGGCGTCATAACCGTAACCTTGACCGATTAACCTTAACCCAAATGAGCTTTGTCTCCGTTGCCTTAATCCAAAAAGGATTTTCATTGATTCATCCATTGTTTTGATATATTATCCCGCTATACTCAACTTCTCTCTCAAAAAAAGGGTTGGAACATCATGGATGAGTTGGAACGGTTGGCCAGAGAGAATGCGGTCATGGCGGAGATCGGCCGGATCGTCAGCTCCTCCCTCAATATCGTAGAGATTTATGAACGCTTTCCCCGAGCGGTCAACAAACTCATCCCCTTTGATCGGATTGCCATCGTCCTGATTGACTCCGAAGGATATTCCACCAACTACGATTTTGTGAAAGGCATTAAGGTCCCGCTCTGCGAACCCGGAGACCGGGGGGCGATCTCCGGAACGATCGTCGAAGAGATCGTTCATACCAGAAAGGGAATCTTGATCCAGGAAGAAGATCTCCATCGATGGTTGAAACAGGATGAGAGGCTCTTTCATACCTTTCAGTCAGGGCTTCGATCCATGATCTCCGTCCCTCTGGTTTCGAAGAATCAGATAATCGGAGTTCTTCATCTGATGAGGTCGAAGAGACCAAATGCTTATACTGGAGCCGATCTCAGGCTGGCGGAGGATATCGGCGTCCAGATCGCCGGAGCCATTCATAGTGCAAAACTGTTTAGCGAGCACAGGCGAATGGAGGAGAGGATGTTTTTCCAGGCCTCCCTTCTTTACCAGGTCCGAAACGCGGTCATCGCCACTGATTTGGACCGAAGGATTATTTTCTGGAATAAATTTGCAGAGTGTCTCTTTCAATGGAAAAATGATGAAATCATCGGAAAGCACATCACGGAGATCATCTCTCCCGACAACCTTTCGACACTAAAACAGTCCGGTTACTGGGAAGGCGAATGTATTGGAAAGAAGAGGGATGGGAGTACTTTCCCGGCCCTCCTGACCAATTCCATCTTCCGGGACGAGAAGGGAAAAGTAAAAGGAATGATCTTTGTCGCCAACGACATCACAGAGAGGAGGCAAGCAGAGGACTTGCTCAGACAGTCCGGGGAGAAGTATCGAAACCTCTTTGAAGAGTCGAAGGATGCCATCTTCATCACGACCGCAGAAGGAAGATTTGTCGATATCAATCCGGCCGGTGTGAAGCTATTCGGATACGATTCAAAAGAGGAGCTTTTTAAAGTCAATGTCGCAAAGGAGGTTTATTTTAACCTTGAGGAGAGAGGAAAGGTAATAAACCTGTTGGATAGGCAGGGGTTTGTCAAAGACCTGGAGTTACAGTTGAAGAAGAAGAATGGAGAGAAGATCGTCGCCCTGTTGACGGCGACGGCGATTTGCAGTGACCAGGGAGAAGCGGTTGGCTATCGGGGGATCGTCAGGAATGTGACCGAAAGGAAGATTCTTGAAGAACAGCTCTTTCAGTCACAGAAGATGGAGGCCATCGGAATGCTGGCCGGAGGCGTGGCCCACGACTTCAACAACCTGCTCATGGTGATCCAGGGAAATGTCGAGTTGGGCCTGATGAATCTTGAACCCTCTCACCCCATCTACGAATCCCTTCTGAAGATTCAAGAGGGAGCCCAAAAAGCGTCAGGTCTCACCCGGCAACTTCTTGCCTTTGGCCGACGCCAGATGCTTAACCCCAAAGTCCTCAATGTGGCGGATATGATCGGAAATCTTTCACGTATGCTCTCCCGTCTGATCGGTGAAGACATCGAGTTGAGAATGGAACTCAGGCCCGGCCTCAGTCCGATCTATGCGGACCCTTCCGCAATGGATCAGGTCCTGATGAACCTCATCGTCAATGCAAGGGATGCGATGCCACGGGGAGGCGTCCTGACCCTTCAAGCCCGGAATATCCGGCTCGATGCAGACTTCTGCCGCCAGCGTCCCTTTGTCACACCGGGCGAGTATATCCAGATATCGGTCATCGATACGGGTAAGGGAATGGATGAAGAGACGCTGTCGAGGATCTTCGAACCCTTCTTCACCACGAGAGAGAAGGGCTCCGGACTGGGCCTTGCAGTGGTTTACGGAATTGTGAAACAGCACAAGGGGCATATTTTCGTATCGAGCCGGTCGGGCGAGGGGTCCAGATTCGATCTCTACTTCCCTGTTCACCAGGACTCCTTTGCCCAGGAAGCTATGGAGGCGCTTTTGGAGGATATCCCTCGAGGGACAGAGACCCTCCTGGTTGCCGAAGATGAGAAAGAGGTCCGGGAATTATTTAAACTCCTCCTTGAAGGGCTCGGTTATCAGGTTTTGATCGCCTGCGATGGAGAGGAGGCAATCGAAGTCTTCTCAACTTATCGAGGCCGGATCGACCTTGCCATCCTCGATGCGGTGATGCCCAAACTGAACGGTCCCCAGGTCTATGAACATATCGTCTCCTCATCTCCTGATCTGCCCTGTCTCTTTTTGTCGGGATACAGCGAAGAGATTGTCCAGAGATATTTCAGCCAGAGTTTGAAGGCCCCCATGCTCCATAAGCCCGTGACCATGCGGGACTTAGGGAAGAAAGTCAGAGAAATTCTGGACCAGACAAAGAAAAACTCCCAAAAAGATTGAATCCTCATCATCTACCCCACCTTCTCGCCATACGGACTCCCTGACTACCCCTTAAGAAAAAATAGAAAAAAGCCGATAAGTGATTCGATTAGAAAGAGAAGGCCGGAGGAGTCTATCTATCCGATGGGAGTCATCTCTCTCGATGCGATCAAACCGGGTATGATCCTGGCCAGCGATATCAAGGATCGAAATGGCAGGGTACTGCTTTCGGCCGGAGCGGAGATCACTGAAAAACATCTTAGAATTTTTAAGATATGGGGCATTCTCGAAGCCCATATCCAGGGGGAAGAACAAGAAGATGTCCATCCGAAAACCGCTTCGGAGATCGACCCGGATCTGCTCCGTGAGGCAGAGAGTAGAACGGCTGAGCTGTTTTGTCACAATGACCTTGCCCATCCCTTCATCAGGGAATTATTCCGCCTGATCACCCTTGAGACCCTCCGCAGATCAGAGGAGCAGTGCCGTGACACTTCATCCCCATGACCTTTTGAAAGGATATGTGGAGGTTTCGTCCCTGCCGATGGTTTACTATAAGATTGACGAAGCCATCAACCGTCCGAATGCCTCCATGGCCGATATCGGCAGGATTGTAGGCGAGGATCCCGGCCTGACGGTGAGACTGCTCCGTCTGGTCAACAGCGCCTTTTACAGCTTTCCTTCAAAGATTGAGACGATCACCCAGGCCCTCATCGTGATCGGGACCAAACAGCTTCGAGATTTTGTCCTGGCCACCTCCATTGTCAACCTCTTCAAGGGAATTCCGAAGGATCTGGTCAGCATGGAATCGTTCTGGCATCACAGCATTGCCTGCGGCCTTGCGGCCAAGACGATCGCCAAGTACCGGCGTGAAACCAATATCGAGCAATTCCTTATTGCAGGGATGGTTCACGACATCGGTCGCCTCATCATGTATAAGAAGATCGGCGACCAGTCCCGTTCTGCCTTGATCCGGTGCAAAACGAGCGGTATTCCTTTGTTTCTCGCCGAAAAGGAGGTCATCGGGTTCGACCATGCCCAAATGGGCAGAATCTTATTACAGACCTGGAACCTTCCCTCCAGTTTGGAAGAAGCGGTCGCCTTCCATCATCAACCCCTTGGAGCAAGCCGGTACCCTGTCGAAACAGCGGTGGTTCATATAGCGGACATCATGGTCAATGGTTTCCACTGGGGAACGAGCGGAGAGCAGTCTGTCCCTCCTCTAAAGGCGGAAGCATGGGAGCGCATCGGACTTCCGGTGAGCGTCCTGCCTTCCATATTGAATGATTTGAGAGATCAGGTCAACGATGTCACCCATTCGATCTTGAGCGGTGAACAGCGATGATCCCTTGTTTGCGTGAAGGACCGGACATCGATAAACTGAACGCGCGTATCAAACAGTTAGAGGAGCATAACCGTTGGATGATGGAGTCACTGGAATGGATGGTTTCCCTCGGCGATGTCCAGGCCAGTTTTTCGCCGGAACAGGAGCCTTTCAACATTTTCAGCACGGCCCGGCTGTATTTGAGGCGGCTGATGCAATTCCAGACCCTCGCATTTATGACCGTTAACGAGGAAGATTTCGATTTTGTTCTTACCCATTGCGAGCCGGAAGCTGACCGGTCGCTGCTCCGGAAGGAGCTGGAATTCCAGATCGAGAAAGGACACTTTGCCTGGGCCCTTCAACAGAATCGAAGCCTGACGGTTTCGTCGAGGTATTTCGACCATCCCCTGATCCTTCATCCCCTGGTGACGAGATCGAATGTGGTGGGAATGTTTGCAGGCACCCCGACTTCGGAGACCCATTCCTTGAGCGATGTGCAGTCCAATCTGCTGACGCTCATTCTATTCAATACCGCCCATGCGATTGAACATTCGGTCCTCTAGCGGAGAATTCATGATCAAAACCGGAATCTCGAGGAGATCGTTCAAAAGAGGACCGATGAATTGCAAAAAGCACTCGAGGCGGCAAAGGTGGCCAATGTGGCGAAGAGCCAGTTCCTTGCCAACATGAGCCATGAAATCCGGACACCGCTCAGATGAACCTCATCGGAAACGCCGCCAAATTTACGGAGTCGGGAGAGATCGAAATTTCTATCGATCAGGAGAGAGAAGAGGGCGACTATGTGAAACTCCATGTGAAGGTCCGGGATACGGGGATCGGAATTCCGAAGGATAAACTGACCGTCATCTTTGAGCTTTTCCAACAAGCGGATGGTTCAACGACCAGAAGATACGGCGGGACCGGGCTGGGACTGGCGATCTGCAAACAGATTTCCGGGGTGATGGGCGGAGATGTCTGGGCTGAGAGCGAACCCGGCAGAGGAAGCCTCTTCCACTTTACAGCCTGGTTCGAGAAGTCAGAAGAGCATCAGGAAAAAAGATTTACTTCCGCCTCTTTTCCCGGGAAAAGAGTTCTCGTTGTTGACCGACACCCGGCCCGCATGAGCCTGATACAATCCGTACTCGAATCGGCAGGGGTTTGGGTAACCGCGTTCCCGAAGGAGGAAGAAGTTCTGCCCGCATTGATGAAATCCTGTGATGCGGGAATGCCTTTTCATCTCTGTTCCATCGATATCGATATGCCGGGTGGTTTTGAAGCGGCAGGAAGGGTCAGGCAAACAGGGATGGCAGACCTCATTATCCTGAGCCTCACTCCGCCAATGGAACGGAGAGTCCAGAAGTTCAAGGAGGCAGGGTTCAATGGTTTTCTCAACAGGCCGATCCGCAGGGACAGGCTTTTTGAAATCCTGACGCGGTTCTTCGGGGAAGAGAAAAAGGAGGATGAATCGATACGGGTTGAGAGCGAAAAGGATCTCCGGAAACAGGACGAAATGAAGTCGCCGCGCTCCATCCTTGTGGTGGAGGACAACCCTGTCAATCAGAAGATGATGGTGAAAATGCTCGAGAAGCTCGGTTGCCGAATCGATACGGCGGAGAATGGGATGGAAGCCATTCGAAAGGTAGAACAGTTTGTTTATTAAAAAAAATAGGGACACTTCCCAATTTTTCTCATCGGATAAAATCTCGAATGTTAAAAATTGGGAGGTGTCCCAAGAGAAATCGAAAGGAGTTGATTATGAACCTGAAGACATTGGCGGAAAAAGTGGATCTGGAAGAAGCAGAGTATCTGGATATGATCGACCTTTTTCTCAAAACAACCGCTCCTAACCTTACGAAACTGGAGACTGGCATCAAAATGGGAGATACAAGAAAGGTCATTGAATCGGCTCATTCCATAAAAGGTTCTGCGGCCAGCCTCGGGTTGATAGAAATATCTGAGATGGCAAAAAGGATGGAGATGAATGCCCGTAAGAATTCTTTTGAAGATGCAGACGGGGAAATCCAATTGATCAAAGAGAATCTGGTCCGGATTGTGGGGAGTCTTGCTGTAGAAAGATCCCGGGGCATTGTTTAAATCTAATCGAAACCCCTCCCCCTTCGGAGGCGGTGTCACAAGTCCGTTCATGGTTCGATCCCGCACTGCGCGGGATTCGTCCCTTCGAGAACCTCCCCGGCCCGACCCGGCCCGGGACGGGCAGGGCGAACGGTTTTTTCCGAATGTCCTGAGCGAAGTCGAAGGAAGGGCTCACCACGAACGGACTATGTCACATTATAAATCAATTGCTTAGCCGTTCGCCCTGAGCCTGTCGAAGGGGGAGCGGCGAATTACGACACAGTCTTTCGATGGGGAAGGGGAGTTTTTTGGGGTTTTTCCTGATCCGAAAACGATCGAAAAAGGGGAGGATGAGATGGAGAAGAAGATATTGGTTGTGGATAACGATCCGATCATGTTGAAGTTTATGAGAGAATTGCTTGAGAAAGAGGGACATCAGGTCTTAACGGCAGAGGATGGGCTAACCGCCCTTGACATTTTAAAGACCTTTACGCCGGAGGTCATTTTCATCGATCTTATCATGCCGAATATTGACGGAGAGAAATTATGTCAGATCGTCCGGAAAGACCATAAGCTGACCGAGGTATTTCTGGTGGTCCTTTCTGCCGATACAAAGGAAGAAAATGTGAACATCGCTCAATTAGGGGCAAACCTGTGTATCGAGAAGACCTCCTTCGATAAGTTGGCAAAATATGTCCGAATGGCCTTAGATGAAGCGGATCGAAGGAATGCCATCGCCAGGCCATGCCATTTCATCGGCCCAGAAGATACCCACCCGAGACAGATTACGAAGGAATTGCTGAGTGATAGAAAACACTTTGAGGTTATTCTGGACAGCATGACAGAAGGGGTTCTGGAGATTACCCCTCACGGAAGAATTGTCTACAGTAACACATCGGCCATCTCCCTGATCGGAGTTCCCGAAGAGAAGTTGCTTGCCTCCGATCTCATCAGCCTGTTTCACGAGAGTGATCGGGAAAGAATGAAAGAACTTCTTTCCACTCTTACCGCTCACCCAAAGAAAGTCAACGGAGACCCGCCGTTGCGGCTGAATGGTAAAGAGGTGTCGGTTAATTTGATTCCGGTTCCGGACGATGCGAATCGAACGGCGATCCTTCTTCTCAATGACGTGAGTGAAAGGAAGCGGATGGAAGCACAGCTTCTTCATGCACAGAAGATGGAGGCTATCGGCACTCTGGCAGGAGGGATTGCCCACGATTTCAATAACCTCCTCATGGTAGTTCAGGGGAATGTATCCCTCATGCTTCTTGACCTTGAGCCATCCCATCCCCATTATGAGATGCTCAAAAGCATCGAAAAGAAGGTGCAGAACGGTTCGAAATTGACCGGCCAACTCCTTGGATATGCAAGAAAAGGCAAATATGAGGTCAGACCCATTCTTCTGAATCAGCTCATGGAAGAGACCGCGGAGGCTTTTGGCAGGACCAGAAAGGAAATTATCATCCACCTCGATCTTAACCGAGACTTATCTCCTCTGGAAGCCGACCCGGGCCAGATAGAACAGGTCCTGATGAATCTCTTTGTCAATGCGGCTGATGCGATGCCCGGGGGAGGAAACCTATTTCTGAAAACGCTTAATGTGACTCATCAGGATATCCAGGCCGATCTCTATGAGCCGGTTCCTGGAAATTATGTTTTGTTATCCGTAACCGATACGGGAATCGGGATGGATCAGAAGACAATGGGGCGCATCTTCGACCCCTTCTTCACCACTAAGGAGCTTGGAAGGGGCACAGGTCTGGGATTAGCTTCCGTTTACGGAATTATCAAGGGGCATAACGGATACATCAATGTCGGGTCTGAGAAGGGGAAGGGGGCCACCTTCCTCATCTACCTTCCGGCTTCGGAAGGGAAGGTCGAAGAACAGATCAAGAAAGACGAAGAAGTCCTGATGGGATCGGGAACCGTCCTCCTTGTGGATGATGAGGAATATATTCTCGAGGTGGGCGAGAATATCTTAAAAACCCTGGGCTATAAAGTCTTTATCGCTAACAGCGGAGAGATGACTGCTGAAATATATCAGGCAAACCAGGGTCAGATTGACCTGGTCATTCTCGACCTCATCATGCCTCATAAAGGAGGAGGAGAGACATTCAATCTTCTGAAGGATATCAATCCCGGAGTGAAGGTGCTCCTTTCGAGCGGTTACAGCATGAATGGGCAGGCTATGGAGATCATGAGCAAGGGTTGCAAGGGTTTCATCCAGAAACCCTTCTCGATCAAGGAACTTTCGCATAAACTGAGAGAGATTCTGGATAAAGAATAAATTCAGACACTGGACATCAGACGTTGGACCCCAGACGTTGGACCCCAGACCTGAATTCTGACTTCTGGATTGAAAATACAGAAGACCAACTCTGAACCTCATTCTGCCTTTTTTCCCCATTCTTCCCGTTAAACTTCCCTAAAGTTTTTACACCGGAATGCCGAAAATAATATTAAAATGTCCATTCTGCCTCGATCTTCTTATTCTTCAAGAAAGGCAGGCAGGTGGCATCTTAAAAGGGGATGGGGCAAAGGAGGTGATAGGTATGACAATAAAGAGACCCTGTCAGTTTTACCGGAATCCTGATAGTCTATATTTTGGCCAGGGGATCGGTTATTGCGATCTCGGTGTAATCTGGTCGATCTGCAATGGGGACATCAAGTTTTGTGAAAAACCCGATGAGATGATCAGGCTTCTTTATGAAGAACGGTATGGGAGGACAGAAAGGCCAGCAGTCCAGGCTTCACCGTAGTATGCTGCGTCTAACACTTCTTTACATACTCCGTTCACCCTAAGTCCCGCGAAATGCGGGATCGAAGGGCGAACGGTGAATTACGACACAGTCTTCATGGGTAATGGGTTCGCATAAAAAAACGAATTGATGAGGGGTGGATATGGCAAATATTATAACAGCGAAGGAACTTGGCAAGTATTTGAAGCTCTCCGAGTCAACTATCTACAAGTTAGCTACGGGCGGAGACCTCCCTGGGTTTAAGATCGGGGATTCTTGGCGGTTTGATATGGATGAGGTCGTAAAGACCATTAGAAAATCAAAGAAAGGAAACGATAAAAAGAGAGGAAATATAGGAAAGGAAAGGGGGTGAAAAGAAAATGGCAGAGCTGACAAAAACAATGAATCAGGCGGTGAAGGCGATGACGGATCGGGAGGGCAAATACCTGACCTTTTCCTTGGCCGGAGAGGAGTATGGGATCGGCATTCTCAAGATCAAGGAGATCATCGGGATGATGCCGATTACCACAGTGCCACGAACCCCACCATTTGTCAAAGGGGTGATCAACCTGCGGGGTAAAGTGATTCCAGTAGTAGACCTGAGGCTCAAGTTTGGGATGGAGGAGATGGGCTATACGGAGCGGACGTGCATTATTGTGGCAGAGATTGCAGGCCAGGGAGGTTCGGTTTTCATCGGGATTGTAGTCGATTCGGTCTCAGAGGTTCTAAACATCAAAGGCGGAGACATCGAGGAGACACCGACATTTGGGGCCAGGCTGGATACGGATTATATTTTAGGGATGGCCAAGATGAACGGCGGGGTCAAGATCCTGCTGGACATTGACAAGGTGCTCAGCGCGGAAGATATTGCCGTCTTAGATAAGGCGGCGTAGAGTGGAATGGTCCGTGAATTTGGATTCATTTTTCGGCCGCGTATTGGGAACGTTGCTAAAAGCAAAGAGTCTGCAACATAGACATTCAAAAAACAAATCATACAGGGGGGAGGATAGGAAGATGAAACTGACGCTTGGGAAAAAGATCTTTTTTGGTTTTGGATTAGGGGTGGGAGCTTTGGCGCTTGTGAGCCTATTGGCCTATTTGGGGGCTGGGAAGATTCTCAATACTTCCAAAGTGGTGATGCAGGGCAAAGAGATGGATCGGATATTGACTCAGTCGGAGGTGGATCACCTGATCTGGGGCCGCAAGGTGGTCAATGCGGTGGTTGATCCAGAGGCGAAGAAGATTGAAGTCCAGTTTGACGGGCACAAATGCAATTTTGGGAAGTGGCTCCATGGGGAAGGGCGGAAGGATGCGGAGAAGATAGCTCCATACCTGGCCCAGCCTTTAAGGGGTATGGAAGATCCTCATTTGAAGCTTCACGAGTCGGCACAGAAACTCAACGAGATGATGGAGAAGGGGGACAAGAAGGGGGCCTTAGCCTTTTACCTTCAGACAACAAGGCCGATCATCAGGCAACTGGTGGATACCTTTGACCAGATGCGGGAAGAAGTTAAGAAGCATGTCGTCAGTGACGAGGTGCTGGTCAAATCGACTCACAATCATCAACTAACGATGGGGGCATTGGGTCTAATCTTTGCCTTGGCCTTGGTCGTGGTGGCTTTTCTCCTCGGTCGAAACATTATTTCTTTGCTCAAGAGGATCATCACAGGATTGCAGGATGCATCGGAGCAGACGGCTTCGGCCTCCTCTCAGGTTTCTTCGGCCAGCCAGTCTTTGGCTGAAGGTGCCTCTGAGCAGGCCGCAGGGATTGAGGAGACTTCCTCTTCGATAGAGGAGATGTCTTCCATGACCAAACAGA